>JAXDCF010000027.1:0-15401 GCA_034678205.1 Patescibacteria group bacterium | reverse complement strand
GGATGTTCAGGAAATTCTTCCTGTCTTTTGATAATAATACCTCTAGATAAAGGTGAGGCAAAGATCGGAGGATTACCAATGCGGTGAAGGATATACGGCACTGCTCCAATATGATCGTAATGTCCGTGAGTGATCAAAACCCCCTCAATGTTTTTATATTTATCGTTTTTTAATAAATAAGAAATATCTGGAATGATATAATCAATCCCGGGCATATCTTCTTCTGGCATTCTAAACCCTACATCCATAATTAAAATAGAGTTTTTGTATTCTAGTAAGGTCATATTTCTGCCAACTTCACCCAGTCCACCCAAGGGAATTATCTTTAAGGATTCTTCATTTTGGGTAGCTGGAGAATGCTCTTTTGGAGCTTGGCGTTTTCCTTTTGAGTGATACGAGTGGTATTTTTTTTGTGCAGGCCTTCTCGGCTGCATTTTTTTTGTCTGTTCCGGTTTTTTTTCAATCACCGGATCTGTATTAGTTTGTTCCATATTTTTTGCTATTTTTAAATAGCGAGCTTGCATTTATCTAACAGATTTAGCAGTTGGCTAAATCGTTACACCGCAAGTTTATTTTATTTATTAGTTAGTTATTTAGTTGCTTTGTTAATTTTTTGTTAATTTCGTTCTGCCAGCTTGCGAAGAAAAATTATTTAGCAAGGTTCACCCTGTTAAATAGAATTTAAACTTTAGTTTAAATTCTGGCTAATTTCGCAAAGCGAAATTATTTAACAGGGTAAATTTATTTTAGAAAGTCTAAATTATCAGGCATTGATTTTAAGGGTTCTTTAAAAACAACTTTGGGAATATTTTTATATTCAGTATTTTTTATCCAGCCATCGGTAGTGAAATAATAGCAAAGCCCTTTTTTATTTTTTACAGTTGGGTAGTCAAAATCAGATTTGTCTTTTACCCAATTAGCCATTTTTAATGTTTCGTTAGAGTCATTAATTGTTACATGGGCATAATCTTCTGGCACAAGCACGCAATCTCCTTTTTTGCCCCTAACAGCATAAAAATCTTCTACTTCATCTTTTCCTTTTTGAAAGATAAATAATCCTTCTCCTTCAAGAATAATGTATATCTCGTTTGATTTTTTTTGGTGAAAATGTCCCAAGGTTTTGGTATATTCTTTACCCATTAGAAATGGGGGAATAACCGTGATATCATATCTCAAATCCCCATCTTTTTTCAATTCACGATACATATAATAAAGAGCGGGATTATTATTTTTTTGTTTTTGTTCTTCAAGCCAATCATTGTCAAAAATCACTTCGGGCATATCGTTTAAATAGCGAACATTGGGAGTGTAATTTTTGAGGTCAAAATCGTAATTTTCTGTGTTATTCATATTTATGTAATTTTATTTCGTAACTATCTATTTTACGGTCCAAATTCTTTTTTCTCCTATATACCAATTTTCTATTGTAGAGAAAATTTTAGAAGAATCAGCAATTTTATTTAAGTTAATGCCCTTTATTTTTTTATTAGCCATAAAAATATTATAAGGAGAATATAAGTAAATTGCAGGAGCATCATTAACTAAGGTGGTTTGAATTGATTGTAGGGTTTTTAATCTTTCTGGATTGAAAGGATCAGAATAGGTTCTTTGTTTTTCTAAAAGTGAATCTAATTCAATATTTTGATACAATGAAAAATTAAAACCAGGATCAATTACTTGTGAAGAATGCCAATAAGGAAGTGGATCTGGGATAACGCCTAATTTTTCTCCAAAAAGCAAGGCTTCGTAGTCTCTTTCTCTGATGACCCGTTTCATTTCTAATGAATCTAAAGTTTCAATTTCAATTTGAATTCCTATTTTTGCCAATTGCTCTTTAAGATTTTTAGCCACAGCAATTAAGGGACCATAATCACTTGTTTTTATTGTAAAAGATAAAACTGTTGTTTCGGCTGGCTCAACAAAGCAAACCTCGTTTAGTTTTTTAATGGTGGCAGCAGAAACCTTTCCAGTTCCATTGGTTAAGCCATTGGGAGTTAAGATTTCGTCTTTATATTTTTCTTGGAAAGCAATGACTGCGTTTTTGGTATCAGTTCCAAAATTACCGCTAACATTTCCACTTGGATAAATAGATGGATCTTGAGCCAAACATTCTTGAAGTTTTTTAACTTCTGCTCCAGAGCTACCAGTTTGCATTACTTGGGTAAATTTGAAACCAGTGCTTTTTTGTAGGGTTTTCTGTCTTACTCCGTCTTTGAGTGCGTATCCAGCATTATTTAAAAGTTCATCCGCTTTTTCCAAATTATAGGTGATGGCATTTTCTGGATTAGTTAGCTCGTCATAAAAATTAGGTAAAAGGGGTGAGTCAACTAATGTTCCACGCCCGATTAAGCAGTTATCTATAATTTCTTGTTTATTAATAGATTCGCTAAGGGCTACACGGATATTCTTATCTTTAAAGATACCAGAATTGTTATTTAAAAAAATATTGAAATAGCTAGGAGATTGAAGAAGATATTGATTAAGGCTATTATTTTTTGATAAATCAAAGGATAAAGAATTTTCTATTTCAGCAGCATCAATCGCTCCCTTTTTTATAGAATTATACAAATCATTTTGGTTATCAAAGAAAACTATTTGAATTTTTTGGATATGAGCGGGTTGATCATAATAATTTTTATTTGCAACCAAAGTGATTGATTTTATGGTTTTATCGTTTTTTTGTTCAACTTGCGAAACCTTATATGCTCCAGAACTAACAGGAGACAAAAGATTGTATTGTGTATTGCTGGCAATATCCAAAACCGTGGCATTTTCCCAAATATGCTTAGGCATTATTTTAAGATTGGCCATTACTTCTAAAATTCCGCTGTAAGATTGTTTTAATTTAATCAATCCTTTGTATTCGGAGGTTTTTTCAATTTCTATGCCTTGCCAATTTGCGCGCAAGGGGCTCATAAAATCAGAATCTTGGACTAAGTGGATTGTAAAAATTATATCATCAATATTTAATTGTTCTCCGTCTGACCATTTTACATTTTCTTTGATAGAAAATTCTATGGTTCGTCCATTATCAGCTAGGTGATATTCTTTTATTAAATCCGGAACTAAATTTCCATTTTCGTCATAACCCATAAGTGAAGAAAAAATTAGTTCTGTTAAACTACGATCTATATCATAAGAATAAGCATAAAGAGGATTAATAGATCGTGGCTGGCCAACCATGCCATATTTAAAAGATCCAGAATCATTAGGAACAACAGTTGTGTTTTTGTGGTAAAAAGAAGTTATTAAAAAAATAGCAGAAGCCAAAAAGACAACAAAAGAAGTTAAGAAAAATATCCTTTCTTTTTTATTTAATACCTTTAAAAATTGAGCCCATTGATTTAATGAGGGCGATTTTTTTTTAAGGATAGGGTCAGAAATTTTTTGTCCCCAAATAGACATTCTTTATCTTATTTTACCTGTTTGCCACTCCTTTTTTCGCTTTTTGTTATGACGAAGTTAAAATTAAAGTAGCTCTAAAGTAAATAATACTTAATTAGATTTTTTTAAAATAAAAGATTAGCGATCGCAAGCCCAATAAAGGCGATAGTTAAAATAATTGTAATCCAAAGCAGATTTTTTTGGATACCGCGTCTAGTGCTATAAACTTCTCCTCCTCCACCAAAAGCAGAGCCAAGGGCTGTTCCTCTTTGTTGAAGAATAATAAAAACAATTATTAAAACAGAAGCAACTGATTGAATGATTAGTAAATTTTGATTCATATAAAGATTAATTTTCTTCTTTAAGTAATTTTGAAAGCAGTAAATCCGAGGCTGAAATAATTAAAGATGTCCAAAAGATATTTTTTATTCCATTAATTTCTAAATGGGTGGAAAAGAGAACATCTACTATCCAAACCAGAAACATAACGATAATAAAAGAAAAAATATTTAAAGTAAGTATCCTTAGGGGTAGGGTAATTAGATTTAATAATGGCTTAATGAAAAAAAACAATAAGCCGATAGCAATACCAGCGAGTATGATTGTTAAGATATTATTATCGTAAACGACCCCAGGGCTCAAGAAATATACAGCAATAGCAATCCCTGCAATACCTGCAATCGTTTTTACTATCAAGCTGTTCATGTTTTATATCTTATCAGAAAATACATTAATGTCAACCGAAAACACAAAGAGATATGGGTTTGGTATTTTAAGGATTATTTGCTATAATGTAAAAAATATAAAGAAGATTATATGTATACAGAAAATAAGATGATAAAAGATAAAAATAAAGCTGGTTTTACAATAATAGAAGTAATGGTCGCAATTTTAATTATTGCGCTCCTTTCCAGTATGTGGTTTTTTAGTAATGCTTTTTTGATTAATAAATCTATTGATGCCAAGGTTAAAACTTTTGCCCAATCTGTTCCGGTTACTCTTTCTGGAAATTTTGTGGCTTATTGGAATTTTGATAATTGTACAGCTGGTAGTAATATAGCAGGAAGTTGCTTAACAGATAGTTGGGGAGCAAATGGATATAATGGAAATACGAGCTATGTGTCTTTAAGCTCTCCAACACCAGTTGGAGCTAGTGGCACTAGCTGTGTTGATAATAATTGCCTTGTTTTAAATGGGTCTGGAAATTATGTTATTCCGATTAATCAATTTGCTATTGGTAAGAATATGACTCTTTCTCTTTGGTTAAAAAGTTCTGATTACGACAATACTAATGGATCTGCTCCATTTTCAATGAGCAGGGGCACTCTTGCAACTACAAATTATTTGGGGCTTTATTTTCATAGCAATGTGATTAGCTGGTGCACGAGCGATTCAAGTTGTACTAATTTTGGAACTGCTACTTACCCAAATTCAAATTGGCACCATTTTTTAGTGGTTAATAATTATAATAATGGGAGTGGATCAATTGCTAAATTATATATTGATGGGGTTGCTTCTGGCACAGCCACTTATATTGATACTACAGCAGTAGACAATACTAGCAAAAGTATAGTTTTGGGTTATTTTTTAGGTCAGGCTAGTCCTTATTATTTTAACGGAAGCATAGACGAGGTCCAGATTTTTGATGGTGCCTTAGATATAAGCCAAGTTAAAGAAATTTATTTAGCTGGATTAAATAATTTTATTAAATAAAAAAATGAAAATAAAATTCGCTAATCTTGTTTCGTTATTAATAATCATAGTTTCTTTTGGTATAGCTTTATATTTTTATCCACGTATGGGAGAAACCATGGTTTCTCATTGGGGGATTACAGGAGAGCCAGATGGTTATATGTCCAAAGGTTGGGCTTTGTTTTTCTTTCCAATTTTGATGATAGTTTTTACCGTAATGTTTTATTTAATTCCCAAGATCGACCCTTTAAAAGCAAATGTTGAATCATTCCGTAAATATTTTGACGGATTTATTATTGTTTTTGAAATGTTCTTTTTATACATCTATATTTTAACAATTGTTTTTAATTTGGGATATGAATTTAGTATGTTAACTTGGTTGATGCCAGCTTTTGCAGGTCTTTTCTATTATATGGGTGTAATGATTGGCCAAGCTAAAAGAAATTATTTTATTGGTATTAGAACCCCCTGGACATTGGCTAATGATAAAGTTTGGGATAAAACGCATCGATTGGGAGGGATTTTGTATAAGTTTAGTGCGTTAATTTTTCTTTTGACAATATTTTTTCCTGCTACTGGGTTTTTTCTATTTTTAACATATATTATAGGTTCATCTTTGTGGTTGATGATTTATTCTTATTTAGAATTCCGCAAAGAAAGTAGGGTTTAGTTTTTTATTTTTTCTCTTCATTAAAAGCAATAAAGTTTTATTTTTAGTCATTAATACTAACTAATTGACAAATTTTTTTGTTGGGGTTAAGATATTGTCAATCAAGGTGCGAGAGCGCTAAATTTTAATAATAAATTATAATAAATATCAAAGATTATGAATATTAAACCTATTTCAGATCATATCGTTATTGAACCATTAAAGGCAGAAGAAAAAACTAAGGGAGGGATTTTACTTCCACAATCAGGAGAAAGAGAAAAACAAGAACAAGGTAAAGTGATAGCAGTTGGACCAGGAAAGGCTACTGCCTCTGGAAAAATTATTCCAATGGAAGTAAAAGTGGGAGACATAGTTTTGTTTACTAAATATGGTCCGCACGAAATTAAAATTGATAATAAAGAATATTTAATCGCTAGCCAAAATGATATTTTAGCAGTGATTGAATAATTAAATTATACTATTATGACAAAACAAATTTTTTATTCAGAAGAGGCCAGAGCAAAATTGAAAATCGGAGTAGATAAATTGGCTGATGCTGTTACTGTTACACTTGGACCTAAGGGTCGAAATGTTGTTTTGGGCGAGAGCTTTGGTTCTCCAACGATTACTAACGACGGAGTTACGATTGCTAAAGAAATAGACTTGGAAGACAAAATAGAAAATATCGGTGCGCAGATTGTAAAACAAGTGGCCGAAAAAGCTAATGATGTAGCTGGAGATGGAACAACCACTGCTACTCTTTTGGCCCAATCTTTAATTAGAGAAGGGTTAAAAAATGTAACCGCTGGCGCAAATCCTTTAGCCCTAAAAAGAGGTTTAGAAAAAGGTGCACTTGTGATTATTGAAGAAATTAAAAAAATGGCTAAGCCAATTTCAAACGAATCGGATTATGCCAGAGTTGCAACCATTTCGGCAGAAGATAAAGAAATAGGCGATTTAATTGCGAAAACTATTGTGGAAGTTGGCAAAGATGGAGTGATTACAATTGAAGAATCAAAATCCTTATTGATGGAAAAAGAAATTGTAAAAGGATTGCAATTTGATCAAGGATATGTTTCCGCTTATATGGTTTCTGATGTAGAAAAAATGGAAGCCAAGCTAAACGATCCTTATATCTTAATCACGGATAGAAAAATATCTGCTATTTCAGAATTATTGCCAATTTTAGAAAAGATAATTGCTACTGGAGAAAAAGATATTTTAATTATTGCCGAAGATGTTTCTGGCGAAGCCCTTACAACCCTAATCGTTAATAAATTAAGAGGCACTTTTAATGCGGTTGCTGTTAAGGCGCCTGGATACGGAGATCGTAAAAAAGAAATGTTGACCGATATTGCGATTATGACAGGCGGAGAATATATTTCAGAAGATCTTGGTTTAAAATTAGAAGACCTTGCTTTAACTTCTTTGGGTAGGGCTAGAAGTATTTTAGCTACCAAAGAAAAAACAATTATTGTGGAGGGTAAGGGCAAAAAAGATGAAATTGAAAAAAGAGTGTCTCAAATTAAAAATCAAATTGAAAATACAGAATCAAGCTTTGATAAAGAAAAATTACAAGAACGATTGGCAAAGTTATCCGGAGGCGTAGCGGTTTTAAAAGTTGGTGCAGCCACAGAAGTTGAGCTTAAAGCCAGAAAACATAAAGTGGAAGATGCTTTGGCAGCCACTCGCGCCGCAATTGAAGAGGGGATTGTTCCTGGTGGTGGAGTAGCATTATTAAGGTGCCAAAAATCTTTGGAAAACTTAAAATTAGAAGGAGAAGAAAAAATTGCTATAGATATTTTAATGAGAACCATGGAAGATCCGATTAGAAAGATTGCAGACAATGCTGGCAAGGACGGATCTGTGATTGCAAACGAAGTTAAAAAGCAATCTGGTGCTTATGGCTATAATGCTTTGGAAGATAAATATGAAACCAGTATGGTTGAGGCGGGAATTATTGATCCAGCCAAGGTTGTTAGGTCTTGTATTCAAAATGCAGTTTCTGCTGCTTCAATGCTTTTAACTACAGAGTGCGTGGTTGTAGAAAAGCCAGAAAATAAAACCTGTAATTGTGGAAATGAGCACAATGCTGGCGGAATGGGCGGAATGGGCGGAATGTATTAGATAGAGCATAGAATTATAGAATAAAAATGTTTAGGGGCCTTGCCCCTAAACATTTTCTTTTTAGAGATAGATTGGTAGGTTGGTATTGATTCTTAAAGAATTTCTGTTATAATCAAAACATAAAGTAGAAACTAATACCAATTGATGGGTTATGGAAAAAACCACTCTTTTAATAGCAGTTATTTTGTTTGGAATTATTTTTTTAATAATTCAAAATATTTTTTCTATTGTAAGCAGGGTAAAAAAACAAACAAATTTTGCCCTAAGAGAGGTTGAGTATCAAATTAAAACTAGATTAATTGAAAAATTAATTCAAACCGGAATAAGCCAAAGTAAAAATATTCGTAAATACGGAGCAGTTGTTTTGAAGACAATTAAAGAACATTTACCAATTGATTTGCCCATCAAGAAGGTTAAAGTTAAAACTAAAACTAAAACAAAAGAATCTTCTTCAAATAAAAAGACAAGTAATTCCGATAAGCTTTAAAATTATATTCAAAGTTTATTGGGATAAAAAATTAGAAAATAAGTAATAAAATAATTATATGGAAATAATTTTAACAGCAATTATAGTCATTGCAGTCCTAATTATAGGATATATTGTGGCTGTATATAATGGCTTAATAACAAGCCGTAACAGAACGCAAGAAGCATGGTCTGATATAGATGTTCAGCTAAAAAGGAGATATGATTTGATTCCTAATTTAGTAGAAACAGTAAAAGGATACGCTTCACATGAAAGTGGAACTTTTGAAAAAGTTGTTCAAGCTCGGAATATGGCCATGTCTGCACAAGGTATAAAAGAAAAAGCTGAAGCAGAAAATGTTTTAGCCGGAGCTTTAAAAACTTTGTTTGCTGTGGCAGAAGCTTATCCTGACCTAAAAGCTGCCCAGAACTTTATGCAACTACAAATGGAATTACGAGATACAGAGGATAAAATCCAAGCTTCTCGTAGATTTTATAACGGCAATGCACTTGATTTAAAAACCAAGATAGAATCTTTTCCTTCAAATATGGTTGCGCAAATGTTTAACTTCAAGCCAGTAGATTTTTTTGAAATAAACGAACCTGCTCAAAGGGAAGTGCCCAAGGTTAGTTTTCCTCAATAATTTTATTAAAGATAAAGTGTTTTAAAAACAGAATGAAAAATTTTAAGAAAACCATCATCAGGCACAAGAAAAAATTACGCAAAAAGTTTAATAAACTTAGCGATAAAGATCAAAAGAGAATGGGCTTGACTAAGAAAAAATAAGATTTAAAATGCCTGGCAATGCCAGGCGTTTTACGCTCAAATTAGATTATGGCTACATTATACGATCAAGCAAAAAATAATACTCGCAAAACTTTTTTATTAATTTCGTTTTTTGCGGTTTTTATAATTTTTTTGGGTTCACTTTTTAGTTATGTTTTGGATAGTAGCTTTCTTCTTTATCTCTCTGTGATTATTAGTATTGGAATGAGCATTTCTTCTTATTGGTTTTCGGATAAATTAGTTTTGGCAACTACTGGGGCAGTGGCGATAGAAAAAAAAGATAGTCCAGAGCTTTATCTTTTAGTAGAAAATCTCTGCATTACTACGGGTGTGCCAATGCCAAAAATTTATATTTTAGACGAAGACCAGCCCAATGCTTTTGCAACCGGCAGAGATGAAAATCATGCTGTTATCGCAGTTACTAGGGGATTATTAGAAAAATTAGAAAGAGTAGAATTAGAAGGAGTTTTGGCTCACGAATTATCTCATGTGCGTAATAAAGATATGCTATTGCAAACAGTGGTTGTGGTTTTGGCTGGATCAATTGCTATTTTATCCGATTTCTTTTTACGCGCTAGATTTTTTAGCAATCGCAATAGAAATGAAAATTCAAGTCCAATTTTTATGATTATTGCGTTAGTGGCAGCTATTTTAGCTCCAGTGGCTGCAACAATAATAAAGCTGGCCATTAGTCGACAGAGAGAGTTTTTGGCCGATGCTTCTGGCGCTTTAATTACTAGATATCCAGAGGGGCTGGCTAGAGCTTTAGAAAAAATAAGCAGAGATCCCAATAAAATGCAACACGAGAGTAATGCTGTGGCGCATTTATTTATTTCTTCTCCTTTGAAAGGCGAAGGAGAAAATAGTTGGCTTTCAAAATTATTTATGACTCATCCGCCCGTAGAAGAAAGAGTAGCTGCTTTACGCGGAATGAGATTATCGCCAGATGAAAATAACATAATTGAAAGTTATAATAAGGAATAGGGAATAAGGAATAAGGAATAGGGAATAATACTTAATTTTTATACTTATAACACAAAGAATGTTTAGGCCGTGGAGAATGTTTGGGGGTGCCACCCCCAAACATGGGTTATTTGGTTTTTAAAAAAGTTATGGAGAGATGCAGGAGTGGTTGAACTGGCAGTCCTGGAAAGACTGTATGGCGAAAGTCATCGGGGGTTCGAATCCCCCTCTCTCCTCATTCCTATTTAAAAGACACCTTTTTAAGGTGTCTTTTAAATAGGATGTTAGAAAGTAGGGGATTCGAAGGGTTTTCGCGACGGCGAAAACCCGGGCCTGAAAAAACTTTAGCAAAAGTTTTTGAAGGCGAATCCCCCCAACGTCGAGAGGGGGATTCGAAGCTTTTGCCTCGACGGAGGCAAAAGCCGGCCCTGATGATTTTTCAGTAGAAAAATCAGAAGGGCGAATCCCCCTAATTTTAGCAAAAGTTTTTGAAGGCGCCCTCCTTCGTTCACCAGTAGGCGAACTTCGGAAGGGTAAAAATCCCTAACAAGATTCTAGTGAGGGAGATTTGAAGGGTTTTTGTAATAATATATTTATAATGATATAATTAAATATAGCAATTAATAGTTTAATAAAAAAATAAATAGTTATGTTTACTAAACTTTATTTTATCGCTCTCCCGGTTTTTATTCTTATTGATCTTTTTTGGCTTGGATTTGTGGCAAAAGATTTTTATGCCAAACATATTGGTAATTTGATGAAATCCGATGTCAACTGGGTCGCTGCTATTATTTTTTATCTTATTTTCATCGCTGGCTTAGTGGTGTTTGTAATTAATCCAGCTATGGAAAAAAATTCTTGGACTCAGGCGCTTCTTTTTGGTGCGCTTTTTGGATTGGTTTGTTATGCCACTTACGACTTAACAAATTTAGCAGTCGCTAAGGATTGGCCCATTTTAGTAACGATTGTTGACTTGGTTTGGGGAGCAGTGTTGGCTACTTCGGTTTCAACCATAACTTATTTTATTGCTACGAAAATTGGACTCTAGTTTTTTTATGATTATTTGATGCGATACTCCTAAAACTTTATGAAAATAAAGAAAATCATAGTTAATGATAAAATGCAACAGAACTATGTTTATTTTTTAACCAAACCAATAGGCAAGAGTTTTGATCCTAATTTTAAACCGCAACTCACCCCTAAAGAAATGTTGGAGATGGGAGTGTTCGGTGGAAAATATATGACCGATTGTAAAAAAGAATTCCCTGCATCATGGTTCAAATATGCCAAGTTATGTCCCCAAAAGCATGATCCAAAACTCAATTTTTTTGGAGTGAATGCTAGCCAATCATTAGCAATGTGGCGTAAAAAGGGCTGGATTCATCCCGATGATCCCCGTGGATGGTTTCAGTGGTATTGCCGATATTATATGGGGAGGAGACATAAAGATGATCAGAGGCAAATTAGGCGATGGAAAGCAATTAAAAGACATCTTGCTCAAATAAAATATAATTGCTTGCCTGAAGATTGGGATTGTCGTAAGAAACAAAGGCAAGCTGTGTTACATTGGGCCTATGATAGTAGGAAGATATAAATTTTTTCTAACCGCCAAAATTTGTGATAAAATAAAGGCAAGAAATATAACATTATGGAAGCTGACAATAATATTATTTTGGTTAACGAAAATGATGAGCCAATTGGTGCATCAGAAAAATTAGAAGCACATCAATTGGGTAAATTGCATCGAGCTTTTTCTGTTTTTATATTTAATTCAAGGGGAGAATTGCTTCTTCAAAAAAGAGCCTCGTCCAAATATCATTCTGGTGGCTTGTGGTCAAATACCTGCTGTAGTCATCCGCGCGTAAATGAGGACACTTTATTGGCTGCTCATAGAAGGTTACGAGAAGAAATGGGCTTAGATTGCGATTTAAAAGAAGTGCACAAGTTTGTTTATAAGATAAAATTTGATAATGGCTTAACAGAATATGAGTACGATCATGTTTTAGTTGGGAAATCAGATGAAACGCCCAAACTTAATCTTGAAGAAGCCGAAGATTGGAAATGGGTTAGGCTTTCTCAATTATGCGAGGATGTTAAAAATAGTCCAGAAAATTTTACAAGCTGGCTAAAAATTTGTCTTAATGATGTGCTTGCTAAAATTTTAGAATAATAATTAAGATAATAAAAAAACATGAATAAACAATTATTAAAAGATGCCTTGGGCTGGGGGATTGGTCTTTGGTTAATTGGCTATATCTTGGGCATTGTGTTCTTTTTGATTTTGCCACCTGAAGCAATTGGCTGGGTTATTATGCCAATTGGAACAATCATTACGCTTTGGGTTTTGTTTAAAAAGATTAAGCTCAGTTCTTTTAAAGATTATATCCTCTTGGGAATAATTTGGACTTTTATTGCTGTTATTTTTGATTATTTTTTTCTTGTTAAGGTTTTTAATCCAGAAGATGGGTATTACAAATTAGATGTTTATTTATATTATATTTTAACCTTTGTTTTGCCTCTTTTTGTTGGGTGGCGCAAGGGCTTGATTTAAAAAATAATTTATAAAAATATGTTTAATCAAAATAGAATAATTTTTATTTTTATCGGACTTACAATTTTAGCAGTAATCTTTTTCTTAATCCTTTTGTCTAATTTTACTAGCTTTCTTTTTAATACTGACCAATCAATGATAACCGAAAAAGAGGCGCGTGCAATTGCGGAAAAAGCTTGCATTAAGGGAGGAGAATCTCTTTCTAATGTAACATACAATGAAAACACAAAAACTTGGTGGTTTGATGCCAACCTAAATGCAACTCCAGAGGGTTGTAGTCCAGCTTGTGTGGTCAATGAAGAAAATAAAACCGCTGAAATAAATTGGCGTTGTACCGGATTAAAAAATCCAGAAACTCCCCAAGGAACAGATAAGTGCGGAATAGAAAATTGTCATGGTTTAGACATTGTTTGCGGACCTAATATTCCAGAAGCTTGTACCGAGCTATATATGGCCGGAGATAATTGTAGGCAATTTACGAGTTGTGAGATAGTTAATGGTAATTGCCAAATGGCTAATTCGCCCAGATTTGAAACCTGTAAAGCTTGTGTTAATAAATGCGAAAGTGATTTTCCAAACGATCTAATTAAATTTTTTGAATGCGAATCAAAGTGTGCGCAGTAGATTTTGACTTTTTGGAAAAATATTATACGATTTAAGTGGTGGTTTTTATAATTGAAGAAAAAGAAATTAAAGGAGCTGCTCTGTGTGTCATAGGGCTAGTCATCATAACGATTGGAATTTCTTTAATCACAATAGGCCTAAAAAAAGAAATTCTTTCTTATTTTGGTCTTGTGATTATGCTGTTGGGCTTCTTTTTGATTTTGTGGCGCTTAAAAGATCTTATGGCGCTGATGCAAGATCAGGCACAGCCGGAGGTGATTAAAAATTAAAATACCTCCTTTTTTTATTCTTGAATTTATTAATATATCTTGATAAGATTAGATTAATGAGCATAATCAAAAAAATAATTATCATTTTTATCGCCATTGTTATGGTGATTTTTTTGTTTCTTTCCGGGGTTTATTATTGGTTTGATGCTAGTTATAGCCAAAAAATATATCCAGGCGTGCTCATTGGCGACACGGTTTTGAGTGGCAAGAGTTTAACTCAAGCCAGAAATATTCTTAATCAGAAAATTGATCAGTTAAGCCAAGATGGCATCACTTTTCAATGTTCTGAAAAAGAAATTAAAATTTTGCCCGTTATCAATAAATCTCCAACCGGAGATATCGTGGATATTTTAATTGATTTTGATATTGAGAAAACAATTAGCCAAGCCATGTCTACTGGGCGTTCGGATAACTTAATTCAAGATATGATAGATCGGTCTTATATGTTTCTCTTTACTAAGCCAGTTGATTTAGTTTTTCAAATTGAGGAAGAAAAGATAATGAGCAAAATTAAGACAGAATTTTTCCCTTTGGAGGGGATAGATGCAAAATATTATGTTAAAGATGGAAAATTATTAATTCAAGAAGATAGGGTTGGTAAACAAATAGATTACGCGCAAGGATTACAAGAATTAAATTACAATTTAAAACAATTAAATTTTTCAAATATAATTTTGGCTGATAGGGGAACCAAAAGCCCAGAGATTACAAAAGCAGATTGTGTTTTAATGATTGAAAAGGCACAGGAGATTGTTAACTTAGCTCCAATTACATTAAGATATGGTGGCCAGGCCTGGCCATTAACTAAAGAGATTTTGGCTGATTGGATTGTTTTATCAAAAAATAAAACTAATCCAGTAAACCCAACCTTAACTATTTATTTAGATAAAGACAAAATTTATAATTATTTAAAAAAAGAAATTGAGCCCAAAATAGATGAACCTGCCAAAGCAGCTAAATTTATCTTGCAATCCGGAAAACTAAAAGAAATCAAAACTTCAACCGCGGGCTTAGAATTAAACATCCTTTTAGCCATTGAGGCCTTGGCTGATTTGCCTAATAATCATCTTAAAATACTTAATTTATCAGCAAGCAGGGTTTTGAACGAAGACATACAAATTAATACAGACCTTGGGATCAAAGAAAAAATCGGAACTGCCACTACAAAAATAATTGATTCTACTGAAAAAAGAATTTACAACATTAAACAAGGATCTTCTATTATTAATGGAATTTTGATTGCTCCAAATGAAGAGTTTTCGTTATTAAAATTATTAAGCCCATTTGATGAAACCAATGGATATATTAAGGAAATGGTTATTCAAGACGGAGTTTTTAAGGCTGATTATGGCGGAGGGTTATGCCAATTATCTACCACTGTTTTTAGGGCTATTATTGACGCTGGTTTACCTGTAACAGAAAGAACTAATCATTCATACTGGCTTCATTATTATAGTCCTCCTGGCACAGATGCTACTATTTTTGAACCAAAGCCAGATTTAAAATTTATTAATGACACAGGGCAATACATTCTCTTAAATGCGCAAGTAAATACTGACTTGGATTTAACCATTGATCTTTGGGGCGCTAAAGATGGAAGAATTGTAACTAAAACCGAACCAGTTGTTTATAATGTTATTTATCCTGGGAATAATTTTATTTATACTAAGGCCTTGGCGCCTGGGGTAAAAAATTGCACGGTATATTCATATAATGGGGCAGACGTCTATTTTGATTATAAAGTAATCTATAAGGACGGAACCATAAAAGAAAATCGTTTTAGCTCGCACTATATTCCGCATAAAGGGCTTTGCTATGTTGGGTATTAGGGCCGAAAGTTAATTTTAGCACTCTACTGGGTAGTTTGATTTTTTTTGATTTTGTGATACA
>JAXDCF010000026.1:0-5603 GCA_034678205.1 Patescibacteria group bacterium | reverse complement strand
TCTCCATATTTTTTAAGATCAACTTTGGTTGTCAATTTATATTCTTCTAATTCTGCGCCTAAAGAGATTTGATTTTCCGATTTATATTTTCTAACTTCATCAATCGCGCTGATAGCTTCATTAAAATCAGAAATATCCAAGTTGATAGTTTCTAATTTTTGAGGCCAAGTTGATAAATGAATCGTGGGTTCATTAGAAAAATGTTGAAAAATTTCTTCAGTAATAAAAGGGATTATGGGTGCATACATTTTTAGAATGTTTATAAAGACAATTTTTAAAATAATTTGAGCCGCGGTTTTGTTTGCTAAATTATCTCCATAAAGACGATATTTTACAAATTCAAGGTAATAATCCGCAAATTTAGACATAAAGAAATCTTCTATTATGGCCTTAGATTTAGCATATTGATATTCATCAAAATATTTAGTTGCTTCAGTAATGGTCTTATTCAATTCTTCAATTATCCAAGCATCTGCAAAGGAATATTCTATCATATCCTTAGGAGCATTGGGTTCGTCTGTGGTCAAAATAAACCTAGCCACGTTCCAAAGTTTAGTAGTGATTTGTTTTCCTTTCTTAATTTCAATTGGGCTAAATCTTAGATTCTGTCCCAAGCCGGCACCAGTGGCCCAATAGCGAACCGCATCTGCTCCATATTCTGCAACCAGTTTATCCGAGGGGATATAATTTCCAAGTCGCTTGGAAATCTTTTTGCCTTGTTCATCTAAACCATGGCCAGACACCATAATATTCTCAAAAGGCACTTTATTAAAATTATAATATGCTTTAACAATAGAATAAAAATCCCAAGTTCTAATAATTTCATGAGCATTTGGTCTTAAGTCAACTGGAAAAAGATCATTGCTTTGACCCAATTCACATAAGAGAAAAGGCGTGCACGAAGAAGTAGCCCAAGTATCCATTACATCTGTTTCCGGATTTATATTTTCACTTCCGCATTTTGGACATTTTTTAACAGGCGGTTCTTGCTCAAATGGATTAACTGGCAGATCTTTTTCTTCAGCTAAAATAATCTCACCGCAATCAGCACAAATCCAAAAGGGGAAAGGCACGCCATAAAATCTTTGTCTAGAAACGCACCAATCCCATTTTAGTGAGTTTACCCATAGCTCATAATTATTAATCATATAATCTGGGTGCCATTTAATTTGCTTACCCAGTTCTAGCCATTTTTCTTTTAAATCGGCAATTTTAATAAACCATTGCTTACTTTGGATTAATTCAACTGGCGTGTCGCATCTTTCGTGAACATTAACAGAGTGCTCAATCTCTTCTTGTTTTTCTAAAAGATTGGCTTGTTTTAAGTCGTTTAAAATTTGTTCTCGTGCTTCTTGAATCGTTAGGCCTTCATATTTACCGGCTAAATTATTCAAATGCCCGTCAATTGTTAAAATATTTCTTGTTTCTAAATTATCAGTCCTCCATTTTTCCAAATCTTCTTGGTCTCCCCAAGTACAAACCATCATTAAGCCGGTGCCAGTTTCTTGATCTACTTTTTCACTTGCCAAAATTTTTACTTCGTAGCCCATTAAAGGAACAATTGCGGTTTGCCCAATTAATTTATTGTATCGTGTGTCGTTAGGATTAACATATAGAGCTACGCAGGCTGGAATTAATTCTGGTCTAGTTGTGGCAATTAATAATTTTTGATTATCAGGCAGAGAAAAATTAATATAATTCATTTTAGAAGATCTAGTTTTGTCTTCTAAATCAGATTGAGAAATAGCGGTTTGGCAAAATGGGCACCACAAGATTGGCAATTCTTTTTTATAAAGCAATCCCTTTTTATAGAGATCTAAAATTGATTTTTGTGAAACTTTAGTAGCCATTGGAGCAATTGTACTGTATGTTTTTGACCAATCAACTGAGATTCCCAAAGAATTCCAAAGATTTTTATATGTCTCAATTCCTTTTTCGGTTTCTTCTAAGCACAATTTTATAAATTCTGAACGTGTTGTTTTTGATTTATCGATTTTGTATTTTTTTTCTACAAATCTTTCCGTGGGTAATCCATTATCATCAAAACCCATGGGATAAAAAACATTAAATCCGCGCATCCTCTTGTAACGCACTATAAATTCGGCTTGTGCGTAAGACATAATATGGCCAGCGTGCAAATGATCAGCGGAAACATAAGGCGGGGGAGTATCAACTACAAAAAGTTCACCTTCTTTATTTGGTTTGAATTCAAAGTATTTATTGTTTTCCCATTCGGCAATCCATTTTTTTTCCGCTTCTTTAAAATCGTAAGATTTAGGAAAATCGCTCTGATCTTGTTGGGGGATGCGTTCCGAGATTGTCGAAGGATTCATAATTTTTTTCATAATCTTATCTTATACAATTTAAACAGAAGAATCAAGGAAAGAATGTTAAGGGGAATGTTTGGGGGTGCCCTTCGCGTAAACTCCTGTTGGAGTTTCGCTCAGGCCCGGCTCGCCACCGTCGTGGCTCCGCCCTTGATTGATTACAATCAAGCCCCCAAACATTGGTTGGTTGGGTTATTTATATTATTATATTGACAATATGATAATGTATGTTATAATATAAAGGATGCAAAATGAACTGGGAAGAAGTGCGAGAAGACGATGTTGAGGAAATAAAGGAAGTGATTCATTTCCTTGGTATGGAAACTAAAGAAATCCCCATAATGGAGATGAACAAATGGGCAACTTGCCTTATAAAGGCATTAGCAGATCTTGACCATCTTAAAAATGTTGCTCCAGGGAAAGATCAGCTTGCAAAAGCAAGGGTGATTCACGCTACGAACAAGTTATATTTATTGGCAAATAGTGCCAAAATGATCCCTTCGTATCTTAAAAAAGAAGAGGGGTTTTAAGAGGAGATTCCATCGCGGGTCTCCCTATTTTTTTAATTTATTTTTTAAAGAATGTTTGGGGGTGCCCTTCGCGTAAACTCCTGTTGGAGTTTCGCTCAGGCCCGGCTCGCCACCGTCGTGGCTTCGCCCTTGATTGATTACAATCAAGCCCCCAAACATGGGTTGATTTGTGTTATTTTTTAAAAATAGTAGAATATAGATAATGGCAATAGATAAAGATCTACAACAAAATATTTCTTCAATGTATTCTGGGCAGGCGCCGTTGGCAGACAGAATTAGACCTCAAACCTTGGAGGATTTTTTGGGTCAGGAAGAAATTTTGGGCGAAACTAAATTATTACGTGAAGCGATTAAAGCAGACGCAATTCCGTCTATGATTTTTTGGGGCCCTCCTGGAACAGGTAAAACCACTTTGGCTATGATAATTGCTAAGCAAACTAAATCAGATTTTATTAGAATTAGCGCTGTTTCAAGTGGTTTAAAAGATTTGCGAAATATTATAAATCGTGCCAAAAGCAATCAATTAGCTGGACGCAAAACCATTTTATTTATTGATGAAATCCATCGTTGGAACAAAACCCAGCAAGATGGATTATTACCACATATTGAAAGCGGTTTAATTATTTTAATTGGTGCTACCACCGAAAATCCAAGTTTTGAGGTTCGTTCTGCTTTATTATCTAGATGCAGAGTTTTTGTTTTTAAACAGCTTGAAAGCGTTGATATTAAAACAATTATTAAAAAAGCAATTAAAGACAAAGAACGAGGATTGGGTAATTTGAAAATAAAAATTAACGATAAAGAAATAGGAGTAATTAGTAAAATAAGCAATGGAGACGCAAGAATTGCTTTGAATATTTTAGAATACGCAGCCATTGCTTCTGGCGGAAAAATTACAGTTAAAATAATTGAAGAAGCTTCTCAAAAAATAAACTTATTATATGATCGCGACGGCGAGGAGCATTATAATATTATTTCTGCTTTACACAAATCTATACGTGGGTCAGATGCCAATGCTGCTCTTTATTGGCTAGCAAGAATGATAGAGGCAGGTGAGGACCCCTTATACATTGCTAGGCGAATTGTTAGGTTTGCCTCAGAAGATATCGGCCTGGCCAATTCAAGGGCCTTAGAGCAAGCCGTAGCCGCTTACAATGCCTGTCATTTTATTGGCTATCCAGAATGTAATGTTATTTTGGCACAAGCAGTTGTTTATATGGCTAAATGTAAAAAATCTAATGAGCTTTATGTTGCTTATGGCCAAGCAGCAGAAGATGTTAGAAAATATGGCAATTTACCCGTGCCAATGCATATTAGAAATTCACCTACAAGATTGATGAAAGATTTAGGATATGGAAAAGGATATAAATATAGTCCGGATTTTGGATATAAAGAAAAGCAAGATTATTTTCCTAACCAACTTAAAAATAGAAAATATCTAAAAGATTAATTTATTAAAATGTTAAGGTGTTGGACACCTTAACATTTTTTATTTTTGGAGTTAAAAAGATTTATAAATTTGACAAAAAATAAGAAAATAAAATATTATATTTCAAGAGAGGAAAAAAATGGATCCGATGCAAGAAAGAATCAAAAGGCAATTAAGGCCTTTGAATCAAAAAAATGTTTCCGATTCGGTTAATAAAGTATCGGGGAATTTTTTGGGGCTTCGGGGAGTAATTTCTCCAAAGCTTAATGGAGATATCACTGGTATTACAGGTGATATTTCTGGCATCACAGGTGATATTTCTGGTATTACAGGTGATGTCTCTGGTATTATAGGCGACGTTTCCGAGATTACTGGCGATGTTTCTGGTATTACAGGTGATGTCTTTGGTATTAAAGGAAATATCTCTCATATTTGGGGTGATGTTTCCGGTATCAAGGGAAACATTTTTGGTATCACAGGTGATGTCTCTGGTATCAGAGCGAACACAGAAGAGATTAGATCTTTTCTTGCGAGAAGTTCAGAATAAAAAACTAACTTCTTTTTATTTTTAGCAGGCGTGCTTGACGCATTGACAATTTTTTTAAAAATCATAATATGAAACTGGAGAGTGAGTGGGGTGTATAATCAAAATAATACATCTAATTTTAAAAAAATTAGATGAAAAAAATGCCTTCATTTTTTAGAAATAAAAATTTTGAAAAATCATCTCAGGAATATAATCACTGGCAGTTTTTACGCAATTCAATTTTAAACAACAAAGAGTAATCTTTGCTTTTTTATTTTTTAAAAAAACAAGGATTGCTATTTGCAATCAAAGGTCTAAAAATAATAAATCATAAGAAGAATAATAAAAATAACAAAATAAACATATGAACAAATATTTTTTGGTTTCATTATTTTTGTTGGGGATTGTTTTTACTCCTTACTTAGTATCAGCAGATACGATTTCTGTGGTTAGTGATACGAGCGTAAATGCTTATGGTCCATTAGATCATTATGCTTCAATCGGTTCTGGTGATTGGGGCACATCTAACCCAGCAGTAGTAACTTGGAAACACGGAAGCTGGCCAGTAATAACTGGTGCAAGCTGGATTTCCACGGCTTATTATACAGAAAATGCAAGGCCAGACAGCTGGAGAATGTTTAGCGATACAATTGAAATTCCTGCTTGCTCAACAGGTGTTTCTGGAACAATACAAATAACCTCAGACAATGCCGAAGAGGTCTATTTAAATGGTGCTTTAATTGGAAGTGACGGTGAGGTGCAAGGAACATCAACTGACAATCAAGAATGGA
>JAXDCF010000025.1:0-10727 GCA_034678205.1 Patescibacteria group bacterium | reverse complement strand
GTGGCTGTTTCTGGCGGATTTGATCCAATTCATATTGGACATGTTAGAATGTTTAAGGAAGCTAAAGCGCTGGGGGATAAATTAGTGGTGATACTAAACAATGATAATTGGCTGAAAAAGAAAAAAGGTTTTGTGTTTATGCCACAAAAAGAAAGAAAAGAGATTATAGAAAATATTAAATGGGTTGATAAAGTGGTTTTAACTACGCACAAACCAAATCCAGAAAATATGAGCGTAGATAATGCTTTGAAAAGAATTAAGCCAGATATTTTTGCAAACGGGGGAGATAGAAAAATTGGCAATACGCCAGAACTCTTAGTTTGTAAAAAATATGGGATTAAAATGGTTTTTAATGTTGGAAAGGGCGGTAAAGTTCAATCTAGCTCTTGGCTTTTAGAATCATACAAAAAGAAATAATTTTTACATAATTTAGATTTAATTTGGGCCTGTCCGATTAAACAATTTAATTTAGTCGGGCTTGCCCGGTTAAATGATTTCAAATTTTAATTTGAAATCGAGATTTTATTTAATACTAAAATCTGTATTTAACCGGGTTGACTTTAATCTTTTTTAAGTTTATAGTATTAAAAAGAATATAATTAATCGAATCCTTATTCAATACGATTTTTTGATTATAAAAGAATTATATTGATTGGTAATAAATAATCTGACATGTCAAATAAGCAAACTATTTTTTATTTTATTTTAATCATTATTTTGGCTATTTTTGCCGGAATATTCTCTTACACTGCTCCTTATAACCAAGCTGTAGATGCGGTAAATAGTAAGCTACAAACTAAAATTCCTCATTTTAATACCCCAGAATATAGATTGGGATTAGATCTCAAGGGCGGGGTGCATTTGGAATACAAAGCTGATTTAACTGGAATTAAAGAAACAGAAAGATCAGAAACAATGAATGGATTAAGAGATTTAATTGAAAGAAGGGTAAATATGTTTGGAGTGGGAGAACCAATTGTTCAAGTTTATGGTGTTGATCGTTTGGCTGTGGAATTGCCAGGAGTAACAAGTATTGACGAAGCCATTGAGTGGATTGGAGAAACTCCTTTATTAGAATTTCATGAAGAGAAAAGTGCTGAAGAAATAGAAAGAATTAATGCTAAGAGACAAGAAATTAGTAAAATTGCTGAAGAAAATAAAGATAAGTCGCAAGAAGAAATTAATGCTATTATTCAAGCCGTTCCAGATTGGTATCTTCTTCTCGTATCACCTTATCAATCTACAGAATTAACTGGACGATATTTAGAAAAGGCTGGCTTAGAATTTAATCAAACTACTGGTGCTCCTTTAGTAAGTTTGCAGTTTAATAGCGAGGGAGCCAAAATTTTTGAAGATCTTACAAATAGAAATATCGGAAAAAGTATCGCGATTTATTTAGACGGAGTTTCTATAATTGATACAACCGGCGATGACAAAATTGACGCCTCTGATTTATATGCTCCCAGGGTAGATGAAAAAATTAGTGGGGGTAAAGCAGTTATTTCTGGAATTAAAGATGTGCAAGAAGCAAAAACTTTAGTAAGCCGATTAAATCAAGGAACATTATTGGTGCCACTTGGAAATCCAATTGTGCAAGAAAAAGTTGGTCCAACCTTAGGAGCAACAACTTTAGACAATGCAGTTAAGGCTGGTTTTTGGAGTTTGATTTTTATTGCTTTGTTTTTAATAATTTTTTATCGTTTCCCAGGAGTATTAGCCTCTTTGGCATTATTGATTTATGTGGCTTTACTTTTTGGATTAATAAAAATAATTCCTATAACTTTAACTTTGGCTGGTATCGGTGGTTTAATTTTATCTTTAGGAATTGCCGTAGATGCAAACATTTTAATTTTTAGCCGAATGAGAGAAGAGTTAAAAAATAACAAAGACCTAGCTACTTCCATTCATCAAGGAATGTTAAGGGCTTGGCCATCAATTAGAGATGGGCATTTTGCCACTGTGGTTGTAGCTCTTATTCTTTATTTCCTCGGAACAAGTTTTATTAAAGGATTTGCCTTTACTTTAATCTTGGGTATTCTTTTGAGTTTGTTCTCAGCGGTTGTAGTCACCCATATATTTTTATTGATTTCCGAAAAAACTATTATTGCAAAACTTAAATGGCTTTGGTCATAAATAAAAAAGAACATGAATTTTAATTTTACAAAATATTCAAAAATTTACTTTGGAATCGCAATTGTTGCTATTCTAGCTTCTCTGATTAGTATTTTTACTTTTGGTTTAAGGTTGGGAATGGATTTTGAGGGAGGAAGTTTGGTTTCTATTCAATATATAGAAAATAGACCAACTGTTGAACAAGTTAAAAATGCGATTAATACAATTGAAGGGTTTGGTAATGCAGAAATTCAACCAATTGGAGATAAGGGGATTGTTATAAAAATTAGCAAAACGGATATTAGCAATGAAACCTATAATACGGTTTTAACTGCACTAGAAAATGGACAGCAAATAAATGAACAATCTTCTGGAATTCAAACCATTAGCCCTTTAGTAGGAGGAGAATTAAAAAATAAAACTATAATTGTGGTTATTGCTGCTTTAATTGTGATGCTTTTATATATTGCAATTGCATTTTTAAATGTAAGCCATCCAATCAATTCTTTTGGTTATGGACTTTCTTCAACGCTTATGCTTTTTCACGATATTATTCTTCCTTTGGGAATTTTAGCTGTTTTGGGGCATTTTTATGGAGTTCAATTAACCATTCCCATAATTACAGCTTTGCTCACAATTGTGGGTTATTGTATTAATAATACAGTTGTGGTTTTTGATAGAATTAGAGAAAATCTTTTGAAAAGCAAAAACAAGAGTTACGAAGAAATAGTAAACAAATCCCTAAACGAAACTTTTGCCCGTTGTATTAATACGTCTTTGGCTGTTTTATTGGCTATTGCTCCTTTATACTATTTTTTTAGAGGGGAAGAAAGCTTAAAATATTTTACTTTAACTATTGGAATTGGGGTTGTAGTGGGAATTTTTTCTTCTGTGTTTTTGGCCAGTCCTTTATTGGTTCAATGGCTAAAATGGAAGCAAAATAAGGCCAAATAAGCTCCTAATTGATCATTTTTAGTTTGATTTTGACAAAAAGGCTTAGCGAAAAGGTAGTTGTCTATTGACATAATCTTTTAAAAATGTTATTAATAATTAACATACAAAATATTAATTTTTATGGAATTAGATTATAAAACAATAACGCAAAGCATTCTAAAATCAATGCCCGAAAGGACTAAAACCGTACTTTCGAGGAGATTTTCTATTGGAAAAAAGAAAGAGGGCGAAACCTTGGATGCTATTGGCAAAAGCTATAAAATAACCAGAGAAAGAGTGAGACAGATTGAAGTGGACGGAATTAAAAGAGCCAAAAAGGCATTGGAAGATTCTCAAATAAAATCTCAATATCAAAAAATTAAAACTTACTTAGAGGACAAAATAAAACAGAACGGAGGCATTAAAAGAGAAGATTTGCTTTTGGCTGAACTTGGTTCGCCAGAAGATAAAAATTACATTACATTTTTACTTGCTTTAAATAACGATGTAGAAAAGATAAAAGAAGATCAATCCTTTTTTTCTTTTTATTCTGTTCGTAAAGATTTGCCTGAGCTTGCAAAAAGAGTAGCTACTGATCTTGTGAACAAGTTTGAAAAAGGCAAGGAGCCAGATATTATAGAAAATTTATTTAGTGAATTTGAGAAAGAAAATTCCGCAGAATCTAAAAAGATAAGCGTAGATAAAAAAATGTTTTTATCTATTTTAGAAATATCTAAAAATATTGCTTATTCTATTGATGGTAAAAAAATAGGGCCAAAATCATCTCCAGAGGTTAATCCCAGGACTGTTAAAGATAAAATCGTTTTGGTTTTGAAAAAGAACGAAAAACCACTTCATTTTAAAGAAATCACAGGTCTTATTTTTAAGCTTAATGAGCAGATGAAAGAGAAAGAAAATCGCGGATTTAAACTTCATCCTCAAACAGTTCATAACGAATTGATTAGAAATAATGATTTCGTTTTGGTGGGTAGGGGTGTTTATGCTTTAAAAAATTGGGGATATTTTCCTGGCCGAGTTAAAGACGTAATTTATAATGTTTTAAAGGCTTCCAATTCCTCTTTAACTAAAGATGAGATAATTGAGCAAGTAAAGAAACAAAGAATGGTTAAAGATTCTACAATCTTTTTAAGCTTACAAAATAAAAATAATTTCGAAAAAGACGACCAAGGAAAATACAAAGTCAGAGAAGCCTAATTTTAATGTTCTTAAATAATCAATGACTGATTTTTTTCAAATTTCTAATTCTATTCCAGGGTTTTTAGCGCCGGCTTTTTTATTATTAACTAATTTTCTCTCTGCCTTCTGGTGGTTATTTTTGTTAATTATTTTATACAATATTTTAACTTACACATTTATCTATTATATGTGTACTACTTGGAACTCTGCTCCAGAGAGAAGAAGAATTCTTTTGGAAATAAAAATACCTCAAAGCGTTACGCGACCGTTAAGAGCAATGGAAATGTTTTTTAACGCTTATTGGACTACCTATGATCCACCTAAAGATTGGAGGGGTGTTTATTTTGAGGGTAAGACTATTGTAGAAGCTTCTTTTGAGCTGGTTGGCATAGAAGGAACTGCTCATTTTTATATTAGGATCCCTGCAATGCAAAAACGTTTCTTGGAATCTACTCTTTATGCCCAATATCCAGAAATAGAAATATTTGAAGTGCCTGATTATACTCAAACTCTGCCAAAAGAAATTCCCAATAAGGACTGGGATATTTGGGGGTGTGATTTTCAAATGAATAAACCGGATATCTACCCGATAAGAACTTATAGCGAATTTTTTGAAGAAAAAACAGATACTTTAGACGAAGCAAAACGTTTAGATCCAGTTTCAAATATTTTAGAGCTTTTTTCTAAACTTAAAAAAGGAGAATATATTTGGTTTCAAATTACTGCCTTACCAATTCAAAACAAAGAAGATAATTTTTTGGACCGAGGAGCCAGAGAAATTGATAGGTTAATGAAAAGAGAAAAACCAGCCAAAAGCAATCCGTTTATTTTGGATATTATTTGGGGGATTTTAACAGAAGTTCCACTTAAAATCATAGATTTATTTTTTCCAGTTACTTTTAGAGAGCCAGAAGAAGTTAAAAAACAAGAATTATTTCCAGAGGCCATGCGTATGTCTACGGGAGAGCGTGACGTTGTGACTGCTATAGAAAAAAAGATTTCCAAAACAATGTATCAATGTAATATCAGATTCCTTCAGCTTTCCAGAATAGAAGTTTTTGACCATGTTTTGAAAGGTTTTGGACCAAGTTTTACAGTGCAATTTGGTACACATAATACTAATAATATTAGACCATTATCCACCACAATTACTAAAGTACAATCCCCAGAGCTTTTTAAAAATGCCAGATTATATTATAGAAAAAGAGAATTATTTTGGCGCTATGTAGATAGAGAGCGACCTCCGGTTAAAGATGGAATATTTATTCTAAATTCAGAAGAATTGGCAACAATGTTTCATTTCCCAGGATACGAAGTGGCTCCATCGGTTGGTTTAACCAGAATAGAAGTAAAAAAAGTTGCTCCACCTGCATCTTTACCTATAGAAGAATAGTTTATTTAACATATTAATATATTAGATTAATTAAAAAATGGAATCATTAGCAAACAGTCTTATTACTTTTTTTGGTAAAACTACTTTTCGCGGAGAGCAGAGGAAGTTTGGTATTAAAGTGGATGATAAACGTCGACACGTTTATATTATTGGAAAGACCGGTATGGGTAAAACCGAGCTTTTAAAAAATATGATTGTGCAAGATATCCGTCGGGGAAATGGTGTTGGGTTTATTGATCCTCACGGGGAGGCAGCTGAGGAAATTTTGGATTTTATTCCAGAAGATAGAATTAAAGACGTGGTTTATTTTAATCCCGCGGACTTAGATAATCCAATTGCTTTTAATATTATGGAAGATGTTGATCCAACTTATCGACATTTAATTGCAGGCGGATTGATGGCCGTGTTTAAAAAAATATGGCCCGATGTTTGGTCTTCTAGAATGGAATACATTTTAAATAATACGATTATGGCGCTTTTAGAGGTGCCTGATTCCACTTTGCTCGGAATTAATAGAATGTTATCTGATGTGGAATGGAGAAATGAAATTGTAGAAAAATTACAAGATCCAGTGATTAAGGCCTTTTGGACAAAAGAATTTGCTCGCTACACTCAAAGATACGAAGTAGAAGCTACAGCTGCTATTCAAAATAAGATTGGACAATTTACTTCCGCGCCAATTATTAGAAATATAATTGGCCAACAACACTCTACGATTGATATGCGGAAAATAATGGATAACAAAAAGATTTTTATTATTAATCTTTCTAAGGGAAGGGTGGGAGAAGAATCTTCTCGCCTTTTAGGAGCATTATTGATTACTAAATTGCAATTGGCTGCAATGTCGCGGGTGGATATTCCAGAAAAAGATAGAAATGATTTTATTTTATACATTGATGAGTTCCAAAATTTTTCTACTGATTCTTTTGCCACGATTTTATCTGAAGCAAGAAAATATAGATTATCGTTGGTTTTAGCACACCAATATATTACCCAAATGGAAGAAAAAGTGCGTGATGCTGTTTTTGGAAATGTGGGAACAATGATAACTTTTAGGGTGGGTGCAGATGACGCCGAATTTTTGGAAAGAGAATTCGCTCCAGAATTTACAGCTCAAAATTTAGTTAATCTTCCTAAGCAAAATATTTTTGTAAAATTAGCGATTGACGGAGTAACAAGTCGTCCATTTTCTGCAGAAACCTTACCGCCCGTGCCTCACATTACGACATCTTTTAGAAATCAAATAATTGAGGCCTCTAATCTTGCTTATGGAACTATGAGGAAAGTTGTAGAAGAAAAAATAGCGAGCATAACCGAGGAAGGTAACAAAATTAGTTCTCCCGCGAGAGTAAATGGAAATAACTCAGGCTTTAAAGAGGGAGTTGAATTGTATGATGCAGAATGTTCTAGTTGTCACAAAAAAATGAAGGTTCCCTTTAAGCCAGACCCTAATCGGCCAGCTTATTGTAAGTCCTGCTTAAAAAAGTTGAGCAATAAAGATAAGGAGTCAAGCCCAAATCCAGCATTTATAAGTTTAAATAAATCAGTTAAAGATTTTGTACCTGTCGAAAAGGGAAAAGTAATGGAAGAAAGGAAACAAAAATTAGAAGCCAAAGAAGTAAAACCTAAAAAGGAAATCAATCTTTCAGAATTGCAGAATGTTTTAAAAGAAGCGAGGAGTCATGCAGGAGATAAGAAGCTAGAAAATCAGAACAATCAAACTAATGAAGAACAAGTGAGCAGGGGAGAAATTAAACCAGGAGAAACAATTAATTTTTAGTGATAAAAAAAGAAGCAGGCATTTTACGGCCTGCTTTTTATTTTTTTAGTTTTCTCTCTTTTCATTTTAAGTATATTTTGTTAAAATAGATTAATAATTTTATAATCTAAATAATTACAAAAATATGCTTAATTTAAAAAATATCGACCTTCAAGGTAAAAAAGTAATTGTGAGATGCGATTTTAATGTGGCTCTTGATGAGGATGGAGAAATTTCAGATGATTTTAGAATTAAAAAAAGCATCCCAACTATTGAATATCTAAAAGATAAAGCAGACGCAGTTATTTTAATAAGCCATTTGGGGCATAAGCCAGAACCATTTGATCCAAAATTTTCTTTAGCTAAGGTGGCCAAAAGATTATCCGAATTAATGGAACAGCCGATTAATTTTTTAAGTGACCCAATTGGACCAGAATTAAATAAAAAAATAGACAATTCTTCTAAAGGACAAATATTTTTATTAGAAAATTTAAGATTTAATAAGG
This sequence comes from Patescibacteria group bacterium, assembly GCA_034678205.1. GTDB lineage: Bacteria > Patescibacteriota > Minisyncoccia > Minisyncoccales > Minisyncoccaceae > UBA6220. The sequence continues at coordinate 2,827 of JAXDCF010000025.1, read as the reverse complement.
GCGAAAAAGACAATGACCCAGAATTTGCAAAAAAAATTGCAAGTTTAGGGGATGTATTTGTACAAGATGGATTTGGGGTTTGTCATCGTTTTCACGCATCAACTTATGGAGTGCCACAATTATTACCTTCTTGTCCAGGATTTTTGTTGCAAGAGGAAATGGATGTTTTAGATAAGGCCTTAAATAATCCAGCAAAGCCATTGGTTGCTATAATTGGCGGGGTTAAGATTTCTACCAAAACAAAATTAATTCAAAAACTTTTAGAAAAAGCAGATAATATTTTAGTGGGCGGAAAGATCGCCAACTCTATTTTGGTGGTTAAGGGTTTTTGTATAAAAGATAAGTGGACCGAAGAAGAAGATAAGCTAATGCAGTTAATTGATATGGTGGACCTTACTAATCCAAAGCTTCATTTGCCAGTAGACGGATTGATGGCTTTGTCTGATCTAAGCGAAGGCTATTTACGCGTAGGCGCAGTTGGAACTGTTAAAAAAGAAGAAGATATTTTTGATATTGGACCAGAAACAATAGAAAAATATAAAGACATACTTAAAGAAGCTAAAACAATTATTTGGAATGGACCCTTGGGCTATTACGAAGATGATGATTTTAGAAAAGGCACTAACGAAATTTTAAAAGCTATTAGCGAAAGTGATGCTTATAGCATAATGGGAGGGGGGGATACAGCTGATATTATCCATCAATTAAAAATGGAAGATTCTTTTGATTATATTTCTACAGGAGGAGGTGCTATGTTGGATTATATTTCTGGAGAAGAGATGCCCGGAATAGAAGCTTTGGAAAAAAGTATTAATTAAATTATGAAAATAAAGAATCTTGATTTAGCAGCTGAGAGAATCAGGCAATCAATTCTAAGTGGAGAGCAAGTGGTCATTTTTGGTGATTCAGACCTTGATGGCATATCTTCTTGTGTAATTGTAAAAGAAACTATCGATAATTTAGTTTCAATTTTATCTCCAAAAGAAAAGAAAATTTATCCTAAAGTTTTAGCGTTTTTTCCTGATAGAAAAAATGAAGGTTATGGGCTTAATCAAACAGCTCTTAATTTTATTAAAACAAAAGTTAAAAAAGGGCTTTTAATTACTCTTGATTGCGGGATTACTAATTATGAAGAGGTAAAAGAGGCTAAGCAAAGTGGATTTGATGTTATTATAGTTGATCATCATATGACTATTGGCGGAAAATTACCCGAAGCAGATATTATTGTTGATCCAAAACAACCCGAAGATGAATTTCCCTTTAAAGAATATTGTAATGCCGGATTATCTTTTAAATTATCAGAAGAAATTTTAAAGGAAAAAATGTCTCCTATGCTAAGAGAATCTTTATTGGAATTAACTGCGCTTGCAACTATTTCTGATATGATGATTGAAGAAGACGAAAATCAGTCCTTTATTTTGGAGGGTTTATTAAAACTAGAATTTACCCAAAGACCAGCACTTCGGGCATTAATAGATATTTTAGGATTAAAAAATTTTAATTCAAAAAGGGATTTAGTTTCTAGGATTAATGGAATTTTAAACTCTTCTAAAATGGAAGATCATGTAGTTTTAATATATTCTTTTTTAATTGAATCAGATTTAGAAAAAGCTAAAAAAATGGCGTTGGACTTTATTGCTGAACACGAAAACAGGCAGAGGGAAATAGTTTCTTTAACTGATAATCTTAAAATTATTATTGGCGAAAATTATCTTTTGCCAATTATTTTTGAGGGGAGCCCAGATTATAATATAGAGTTTTTAGGATCAGTGGCATCACGCTTATCTAATTTTTATAACAAGCCCGTGTTTTTATACCAAAAATATAAAGATTTTAGCCGAGGCACAGTGCGTCTTCCTAAGGGCTATGATGCAGTTAAAGCTATGGAATCTTGTAAGGAGCTATTGCGAACTTTTGGAGGGCATCCAGCTGCCGCTGGTTTTACAGTGGTAAATGAAAATTTAGAACAATACAAGGATTGCCTTTTTAAATATTTTCATAATTTATATCTAAAATAAAAAAGAGAGTAACCATTAGTCAGAGATTATATCTTTGCCTTGGTCACTCTTTGGTGGTTTTCTGACAGCATCTTCAGCTTTCTGTTGAAGAGTGTCTGCACACAATACTTTTGTTGGGTCGTGAGCGTGCTTTTTAGCCGTTTTCACTTTTAAATTTGGGCTTCCAGATTGGAGTGCCCGCATTTCTTCAGCTGAGAGATTTCTCAGCATTTCTTTCTCGGTTTGCCCCCTTTCTGAGGCAGTATGGTCGCAATATACGCGGCCGCAGACAGGACACAACGACATTGTTTTGCACCTCAATTGTTTGATATCTTTATTATATAATAAATATAAAATAAGTCAATAGTGATATACACCTTAATATCTGATATTATATTTATATAAAAAATAATTTTTAAAACATTTATGAAAATAGTTGTTTATACAGATGGCGGAGCAAGGGGCAATCCTGGACCAGCTGGAATTGGAGTAGTTATTTGTAATGAAAAGGGCGAAGTAATTAAAAAATACGGAGAATTTTTAGGAGATAATATGACTAACAACGAAGCCGAGTACGGCGCAGTTATTTTTGCGCTTAAAAAATTAAAATTATTATTGGGCAAAGAAAAAGTAAAACAAGCCGAAGTGGAAATCAGGGCAGATTCAGAATTAATGGTCAATCAAATGACAGGAAAATACAAACTCACAGATCGTAGAATTCAGGATTTTTTTATCACTATTTGGAATCTTAAAATAGAATTTAAATCAATTGATTTTAAGCATATTCGCAGGGAACAAAATAAAGAAGCTGATGCACTTGTAAATCAAGC
>JAXDCF010000024.1:0-2912 GCA_034678205.1 Patescibacteria group bacterium | reverse complement strand
TAAATTATTCGATATTCCTACATAAAAAGTTTTCTTGTCGCAAAGAAGTAAATATGCGTACCATATAGTTTTGGCATTCTTGAGCATGGCTTTTTAGGGCTTGCCCTGAGCTTGCCGAAGGGCTCCGAACGCTGAACGAAATCCGAACTTTTTTTAGCGAAAATCCGAACGCTGAATTTTGAAAAACTTTTAAGCTCGGGCGGGCAAAAAGGAAGGGGGTTGGGGGGAAGGAATTTTTGCCCGCCCTCGCTTTTCCGCCGCCGCCGAATTTCGTGCCAGTTGAAAACTGGCACGCCGCCAGTATTTTTAATTGTTGTTTCTAATTTTTACAGCCTCTTCAACGGCATCGGAAATATATTTAGATATCCAATCATATTTTTCTTTACTATCACTTCCGGACGGATTATAACATTTTACTATTGATGATAACTTTTTACCATTATCACCATATGTAATGTAATCAAAAGGGTTATAACCTTGATTTGCAATATATCCGTCTTGATTTTTTAGTCCGTGAATATTTATCCCAACAACGCCCATTCCCGCATTCCAAGATTCAATAATTTCATAGTTTATCCATTTACGATTAGCAGTGTTTTCACCGACAAGCACTACCGTGCATGATCGATATTTCATTTGGTCTTTAATCCATTTTTTAATAGCGTCATCACCGGTTCTGGTAATAGCTTCCCAGTCATTGTCCGGAGCTGGTTTATTTCCTTCGATAGCTCCAATATTTCGGACTTGAGAAGCTCGCCAACAATCTGGCTTGTAGTGAAAGCTATAAAATACCTGTCTTTTTGTTGCCATATTTTTTACTTTAATTTAAATAAAATATAAACTGCCGCTCCGACAAGCGGTAGATAAAAAATTAAAAGAGTTAAAGAAAACATCGAATAAATTAAAGTGTTTTTCTTATATTTTTGATATTCGCCAATATCCATTGAAAAATCTATTTCTTCCTCTTTTAATTTTCTAACATGATTATATAAGTCGCGATATGATCTTTCCTGCGAAAGAAAATAACCATCTAAAATCCAAAAAATCAACACTACAACAATCAAAAAATAAAAAACATAATCTGGGCTATTATTTTTTGAAAACAAAGCCAACAACGCGCCGATTAAGGTAATTGTCCAACCTCTTAGAAAAAACAAATTGCCAGCCATTCGGCTAATTATGCTTTGAATAAATTCAAGATGTTTGCGTTTATTCTCCATATTTATTTATCTTTAACATTGAATTTTGGTTGAAGCTGTTTTATTAACTTTTTTTCAATTTTTTTAGCACTTTCCAAATTATTTACCTGTGCAATTTTTAATTTTGTCGCCCCACTAATTTTTTCCTTTTGAATATTTAAATGCTCTAAAAGCCGATCTTGTGTCCTATTTCTTTTTGCTATACCTGTGTATAACTCATTATTTGAATTATTTAACAAGCGATACACGATTGGTTTATTCTCTGGAATATCTTTGATATTCGTTTTGTTGAACTTCTTTGAATTTGTGAATTTTGGCATATTGTTTTGATTAATTTTTATAAGTATTGACGACATTTTTAAAATCGTCTACAATTAAAGTGTAGTAGAAAATAAATAGAAAGTCAATAGCTATAAACTTATGCTCACAAAACGCCAAAAACAAGCCTTGGATTTTATTACTTCTTTCCAAAAAAAGAAGGGGTTTTCACCCTCTCTTGAGGAAATAAAAAAACACTTAAAACTATCCTCTGTTTCTACGGCTCATCACCACGTTAAAAAACTCCAAGAGGCGGGTTATCTAAAAAAAGAATATAATCAGCCAAGAGCAGTTTCAGCAAGAAACGAAAAAGCGACAATTGAAGTGCCATTAGTCGGAACTATTGCCGCCGGACAGCCGATTGAAGCGATAGAGACGCTTGGCGAAACAATAACTGTTTCAAAAGATGAAGTTGGAAAATACGGAAATAATTATGCCTTGCGTGTTCAAGGTAATAGCATGATTGATGAGGGAATTTTTGACGGGGATATTGTTGTTATTAGAAAACAGGAATTTGCTGACAATGGGCAAACAGTTGTCGCAATTATTGACGATAACGAAGCAACATTAAAAAAACTTTACCGAGAAAAAAATCGGATTAGACTACAACCGGCAAACCCGACACTTTTTCCTATTTACAGAAAAGAAGTTGAAATTAGAGGAGTTGTCGTAAAAATTATCAGAAATTTAGAAACGCAAATTGAAAAAGAAAAAGTTAAAGACGAAAAATATGTCAGAAGAATTGATTACTCGTGGGATTATAAAGGCGAGAAAACAAAATCGTACACGCACGGGATTCATACTTATCCAGCAATGTTCATTCCGCAAGTCGCACGGCGATTATTAGAAAATTATAGTCAAACAGGAGAAACAATTTGTGATATTTTTTGCGGGTCCGGCACAACATTAGTTGAAAGCAAACTTTTGTGCAGAAATGCGTATGGAATTGACTTGAATCCATTGGCGATTTTTTTAGCAAGAGCTAAAACAACACCGATAAATCCCTCAACACTTACGAATGAATATTTTAAACTTCTTATCGAAATAGAAAAAATAAAAGAAACAGAAGTTAAAAAGCCAAATTTCAATAATATTGATTTTTGGTTTAAAGAAAAAGCCATTATTCAATTAGCTAAAATCAAAAAAGCGATTTCAAAAATAAAAAACGAGGATATTAAAAATTATTTTATGGTTTCGTTTAGCGAAACTGTGCGATTATCCTCAAACACGAAAAGCGGCGAGTTTAAGCTTGTTAGAATAAAAAAAGAGAAGCTTGAAAATTATAATCCTGATGTTTTAGGAATTTTTAAAAAGAAAACAGAGGCAAATATCAAGGGAATGACTGATTTTTACAAAGATGTCAATAAAAAAGCTTGGACCAAAATAATTTACGGT
>JAXDCF010000023.1:0-7668 GCA_034678205.1 Patescibacteria group bacterium | reverse complement strand
ACCCACAGACGCGGAATATGTGACCTTAGAACAATACACTGTGCAAGTAATTGCCAGCCCTGCCACTCAATACGCTTGTAATAATAGTGTTGCTGGCTGGCAACGTTGCGCGGATGATACTGGAACAGACGAGGGTGGTCCTAAAGGTGCAGGCAAGTCTTTGAAAAAAGTTGGCCAAGGTTCTGGAGTCGGAGCAGGCGATGACTTAGTTGGTTTTTCTTCCTATCTCCCTGGCTATCGGGATATCAATGGGTCTTTCTACGATCGCACGACGGGCGCGTACTTGTGGTCTTCCTCTCCCTCCAGCGGTTCAGCTTGGAATCATTATCTGGACTCCACCTGTGCTACGGTTGCCCGGTACACGGATTCCAAGGCTTACGGGATTTCGGTTCGCTGCCTCAAGAACTGATTCTTCCTGACTACCCGAGTGAAAAATTTTCAGAATTAGAACGAAAGCATTTTTTAGCCAGATAATCTAGATTTTGGCAAAAGCGGGATTGTAGAGTATAATATCCTATATGGATTTGTCTAAATTAAACAAAGAGCAAAAACAAGCAGTAGAATTTGGGGATGGTCCTCTTTTAATCGTAGCTGGTGCAGGCACTGGAAAAACTACGGTTTTAACCAATCGGCTGGCTTATTTGGTTTCTGAAAAAGGAATTAAGCCCGAAGAGATTTTGGCTTTAACTTATACCGAAAAAGCCGCTCACGAGATGGAAGAAAGAGCAGAAAAATTATTACCTTTTGGGTATTATGATTTTTGGATTTCTACTTTTCATTCTTTTTGCGACCGAGTTTTAAAAAATTATGGACTTTCCGTGGGCTTGCCCACAAATTATAAATTGCTGAACGAAAGTGGAAGCTGGATTTTGATGCGTAAAAATTTTAATAAATTCAATTTTTTAAAAGAATATCGTCCTCTTGGGAATCCAACTAAATTTATCCAGGCCCTAGTTAAGCATTTTCACCAATGTAAAAATGAAGGCATCTATCCAGAAAATTATTTAGAATATGCTGATTCTTTGAAATTAAATTTAGATGATATACCTATTGCTTCTAAGGTTGCGGTCAAGGGAAAGAAAAGAAAGGGGAAAGGTGAAGATGAGCAGAATGAGATAAATCTTGAACTAAGTCAAAGGGAATACGAACGGATTAACGAAGTAGCGAGAGCATATCATACCTATCAAAGGATTTTGTTAGATAATAGTTGTCTTGATTTTGGAGATTTAATTAATTATACAATTGATTTATTTAAAAAACGACCAGAAATATTACAAAAATTTCGTGATCGTTTTAAATACATAATGGTTGATGAATTTCAGGATACTAATTGGGTCCAATATGAATTAGTTAAAATTTTAGCTAATCCAAAAAACAATTTAACTGTTTCAGCTGATGACGATCAAAGTATCTATCGCTTTCAGGGCGCGTCGTTTAATAATATTTTGCATTTTAAAAAAGATTATCCCAAAGCTAAAGAAATTGTGCTCACAGAGAATTATCGTTCACCTCAAAATGTTTTAGATTTGGCTTATGATTTTATACAGCATAATAATCCAAACCGTTTAGAATATCAGCTAAATGAAAATATAGAATTACAAAAGCAGGCTATTGAAAAAGGCTTAGATTTGGGAAGTTTTAAAAAAATAAGTAAAAAACTTAAAAGTAATCAAGAAAAAAATGGAGCGATTGAGTTATTGGGCTTTGAAACTGGTGATGAAGAAATTACTGGCGTAATTAATAAGATTTGGGAATTAAAAGAAATGGATGGCAAAGCCAGCTTTTCTGATTTTGCAATTTTAACTAGAACAAATGAAACGGCCAATAGCTTTAGCCGGGCACTAGAAAGAGCGGGCATTCCTTATGATTTTGTCTCTTCCAAAGGGCTCTACACTAATCCCTTGATTTTAGATGTTATTTCTTATTTTAAAACCATTGTTAATTTTTATGATTCGCCAAGCCTGTATCGGGTTTTGAGAATGTTGACTATGGATTTAGACCCAGAAGAAGTTGCGAGAATTACACAATACAGCGATAAAAAGGGCATTCCTGTTTACGAAACTATTCAAGATGCATATTTATTAACTAAATTGCAAACCGAAACAAAAGTAAAACTAGAGAAGTTAGTTAAAGCGTTGAAAAATCATTATGCTATTGCTAAAGAAAAAAATACGAGTGAGGTTTTTGTAAATATGATTAACGATTTATCTTTTGCTAAAGTTTTGTCCGAACCTAACGAGCAGAATTTAAAAAATTGGGAATTGCTTTATCAGTTTTTACAAAAAATAAAGGATTTTGAGGATTCGCAAGCAGATGGTAAGCTCTTAGCTTTTGTAGAAGAATTGCAGATGGAATTAGAGGCAGGCGAAGAAGGAGATTTAAAAAATTCAATTATGGACAATGTTGATGCTGTTAAAGTAATGACCGTTCACTCTGCCAAAGGTTTAGAATTTAAATATGTTTTTTTGGTGAGCTTGGTGCACAGAAAATTTCCAAGCGATCAAAGAAGTGATCCAATCTCTTTACCAGAAGCATTAGTTAAAGAAGTTTTACCATCCGGAAATTTTCATTTACAGGAAGAGAGGAGGTTGTTTTATGTGGCCTTAACTAGGGCAAAAAGAGGATTATTTTTAACTTGGGCTGGGGATTATGGTGGAAAATTAGCTAAAAAACCGTCGCAATTTTTAATTGAATCAAAATTAGTGAGCGAAGAAACCGTGGGCAAGCATAACCAAAAAAACGGAAAAATTGGCAGTTTTTGTTTTAGTAAATCAATTAACAATAAATTTAAATTAGAATCAAACGAAACAATTAATGGCGGAGCGGTGAAGGGATTTTTACCAGATCATTTTTCATTTTCTCAACTTAGGGCTTTTTCTAATTGTCCATTGCAATATAAATTTGGGCATATTTTAAAAATACCAGTACGCGGAAGAGGGAATTTTAGTTTTGGAAAAACCATTCACAACACCTTGCACAAATTTTTAAATTTAGTCGTCAGAGAAGTTGAGGTTAAGCAAAAAGATTTATTTGGGGTGGATGAAAAAAAATCAAATGGCATAAAATTATCTTTACAAGATTTATTAGAAATATATGATAAAGAATGGATAGATGATTGGCACGATGGCGACACTAAAAAGGAGTATTACTTAAAAGGAAAAGAGGTTTTAAAAAAGTTTTACGCAGATTTAATAGAAAAACCTTTAAATGTTTGTATGATTAACAATGAACCTGCTTTAGAAAAAGCATTTTCCTTAAAATTAAACGGCGATGTTTTTGTGGGTGCAATTGATAGGATTGATAAGATATCAGAGAACGAAGTGGAATTAATTGATTACAAAACAGGAAATTCTAAAGATTCTTTAAGCACAGATGATAAATTACAATTATTGATTTATCAATTAGCGGTTTATAAAATTTTTGGATTAAAAACAACTAAGCTTTCTTACTATTATTTGGAAGATGGTTTGATGCGGTCTTTTGAGCCAACAGAAGCAGATATGGTAAAAACCGAAGAAAAGATTAAAGACATTGCAGGTCGCATCAAAAGAAGCAATTTCAAACCCACGCCTGGTTGGAATTGCAATTATTGCGATTTTAGAGATATTTGTTCGCATAGGAAAAATTGATAAATTAGGATATAATTATCTATATGATTCAAAAAACAAAAAAAATAAAAATTACAATTTTGGGAGATGGAGCTTGGGCAACCACGCTAGGAATTTTACTTTCTAAAAATGGTCATTTGGTTACTATTTGGAGCGCTTTTAGTGATCATTTAGAAGAATTAGACAAAGAAAGGGAAAATTGGAAATATTTACCAGGAATAAAAATTCCTAAAAATATTATTTTTGAAAAAGATTTAGGCAAAGCAATAGAGCCAGCAGAATTTGTTTTATTTGCTATTCCTTCTAAATTTTTTAGAGATGTAACTAAACAAGTAAAGCAAACCAAAGTTCCTTTAAAGGGTAAGGTTTTGATAAATGTAGCTAAAGGATTAGAACAAAAAACTCTAAAAAGAATGACAGAGATTTTAATAGATGAATTGGGGAAAGTAGAAGTAGCGGTTTTATCTGGTCCGTCAATTGCAGTTGAGGTGGCTAAAGAAATGCCTGCCTTAGTAGTAGCCGCTTCAAAAAATTTGCTAATAGCAAAAAAAATTCAAGATATTTTTAGTAATAATTATTTTAGAGTTTATACTTCTAATGATATTATCGGTGTGGAATTAGGCGGACCGTTAAAAAATATTATCGCTGTTGTAGCTGGAATTTCTGATGGTTTGGGATTTGGATCTAATGCTAAAGCTGCAATTTTAACCAGAGGATTAGTTGAAATAGAGCGTTTGGGTGTAAAAATGGGCGCAAAACCAAAAACTTTTGTTGGATTAGCTGGTTTAGGAGATTTGTCTACCACCTGTATTTGTCCAGACAGTAGAAATAGAACTTTTGGAGAGAGAATTGCCAAAGGCGAAAAAATGAAAGATATTATTAAATCTACGGCCAGTATAATTGAGGGTGCAACTACTGCCGAAGCAGTTTATATGTTAAGCAAAAAATATAAAGTGGAAATGCCGATTGCCGAACAAGTTTATTTAGTAATTTATAAAAACAAATCACCAATCAAAGCGTTTAAAGATTTAATGGGTAGAAAGAAGAAACCAGAGTAGAACATTAATTTTCAATTTTTGATTTTTAATTTATTAATGATTAAATATTTAAAAAAGAAATCTTAGATAAAATTGAATATTGATAAAAATAGTTTTTTAAGGTAAGCTATTAAAATAAAAATAAAAATATAAAGTTATGAAAATTAATGTTTTTATAGAAAATCCAAAAGGAAGCACTAATAAATATGAATTAGATAAAGAAACTAACAGGATAATGTTAGATAGAGTGCTTTATTCTCCGGTGCACTGGCCGTTTGAGTACGGTTTTATAGATGGAACCTTATCTGATGACGGTGATCCATTAGATGTGGTTATGCTGTCAGAGCATCCTACTTTTCCTGGTTGTGTAGTGCCTTGTAAAGTAATCGGAATGTTAAATATGGAAGATGAGAGTGGATTAGATTATAAAATAATTGCTGTGCCAGATGATAAGATTGACCCAGCCTTTAAAGAGGTTAATAGTATTGACGATTTAAGCGATTATCAAAAAAAAGTAATTCAAGAATTTTTTGAAACCTATAAGCGTTTAGAGCCCAATAAATGGGTAAAAATTATGGGATTTGAATCTAAAGAAATTGCGGAAAATATAATAAATAAATCAAAAGTTCATCCTATTGAATAAAATTATTTAACGGGGTAAAAATAAATAAATAATAACAATATTAAAATGGAAGGAAAACAATATCAAATTAATGAAGAAAAATGTATTGGTTGTGGAAGTTGCGCTATGGCTTGTCCTGGTGGAACAGAGATGAAAGACAACGGCAAGGCCAAGGTTATTAGCTCTGCTAAAGTTGAAGAATGTGGAGGTGCAGATTTATGCCCATACTGTGCGATTAAGGAAATTAATGGCATAAATGAAGGAGACCAAGAAGAAGAATAAAAAAGTAAATATGAAAATAACAAAAGAAACATTTTTGGCAGAAATTTTTAATGATGAAAAGGCGAGAATAATTTTAGAAAAACATCAGGTTCCTTGCTTGTCTTGCCCATACGCTCAAGAAGAAATGAACGAACTAACGATAGGACAGATTTGCGAAATGTTTGAGCTTGATAGTAAATCACTTTTAGCTGATCTCAATAAAGAATTAAACAAAGAATCGGATGAATAAGCCGGTTCTTTTTATTTTTACGATTTTAATTGTGGCGAATATTTTTAGCTGGTTTTTATTTGTAAAAATACAGAATGAACAATATTTAAAGGTTGATTTTTTTAATGTTGGCCAAGGGGACTCTATTTTTATTAAAACTTCGGAGGGTTACAAAATAATTATAGATGGTGGGCCGGATTATAATATAGCATCAGAAAAAATAGCAGAACAATTAAATTTTTGGGATAAAGAAATTGATTTAATGATATTAAGCCACCCCGAGCAGGATCATTTTACTGGTCTTTTTAAAATTTTAAAATTATATAAAGTAAAAAATATTGTTTGGACAGGAGACGTTAAAGATACAGAAGGTTTTAGAAATTTTCAATTAGCAATAAAAAAGGAACAAGCCGAGGGGGCTAAAATTTATAATCTTGATGCAAAGGATAAAATTTTAATTGGCCAAACACAAATTCATTTTTTGTTTCCTTTTTCTCTTTCAGGCCAAGAGACGCAATCTGTAAATGAAAATTGTTTAGTGTTTAAATTAGATTTTGATAAAAATTCTTTTTTATTTACAGGAGACATTGGATTTGATCAAGAAAAATTGATTATTTCCAATCAAGAAAATATAGACATAGATGTTTTAAAAGTAGCGCATCATGGATCAAAATATTCTAGCTCTTCAGAATTTTTAAAAGCAGTTTCTCCGCAAGTTTCTGTTATCCAGGTTGGTAAAAATTCATACGGCCACCCAGCGGTTGAAACCTTAACCCGCTTAATTGAAAGCGGATCTAAGGTTTTTAGAAACGATTTAATTGGAGATATTCAAATTATTTCCGATGGAAAAAATTTAAAGATTTTAAGCGAAAATTAGTAATATATTTAGAGATCTTATGCTAAGGGTCATGTTTAGGGGTAGAACATCTAAACACGGGTTTATTGTTTTAATTTAAGTTAATTAAGCTGTTAATTTTATTAAAAATTTGTTATACTATGAATGGCTCCGGAGTTCAAAAAATTCCGAACACCTTTTCAAAGGGAGCCATAATTTTTAACTGCTGTGGCAGTTAAATGAGGCGCCCACTTGGATTCTTCGGATTCCATTTTGAAAAGCCGGGGCTAATAAAAAACATCGCGCAAGCGATATTTTTTAATTATTGATAATTTTTATTATTTTATGGTATACTAATAATAATATGTCACGGAAAGTATCAATTTTTTTTATAATTATTGCCTTGTTTTTTGTTTGGATTTTTTCGGGTTGGCCGGTTATTTGGCAAAATCCAAGAATTCCTCCAGAAGTTTCAGAGGCTTTAGCGGCTGGATCAAGCAGGCAGAATTATTATGCAGAATCAACTGGAGAATCAACATATAATACAAATACTAGTTATCAAGACAAAACAACATTAAGCTTTACCCCAGACGACAATTCTACTTATTTGATTATTGCATCATGGCTTATGAAAGAAAATAGCGGATCTTATCAAGTAAAAGGAAAATTAACCAGGACAACAGGAACAGCAAAAGATTTTAATGAATTGATTTACCAACCAAAAGATGCAACAGATTATATTTCTGGTGGGGCGGTTGCGATTGATACTTTTGGTTCTTCGCCAGGATCTCAAACATACAAAATACAATATGCAACAAGCAATACTTCTGGAACAGCATATATCAAAGAAGCTAAAATTATTGCGATCAAATTAACTAGTTTGGATAAAAATGCAATATCGGAATCCAGAACTACAACAAATTCAACATCATATCAAGACAAAACAACCTTAACTTTTACTCCAGACACAGCGGGTGATTATATAATTATTGCTTCAGCAACAGGTGATGGGCAAAGTGCAAGTTATGATTTTAGAATTCAATTAAATATTGATGGAACAGCTTATACTAATTATA
>JAXDCF010000022.1:0-2779 GCA_034678205.1 Patescibacteria group bacterium | reverse complement strand
GATCACCGCTTAATTTAGCAATCTCTCTGGTTGCTTCTACAATTGCTTTTTTAGTTTCGTTAATAGCAGCTAATTTTTTTTCTTCATTATTTACTTGTTTTGAAACAATGTCAAGTTCGTCTAATCTAGTAGAGGCCTGCTCTATTTGAACAACTGATTTTTGCTCTGGGGAAATAATCATTGCCATCTTAATATTTTCTTCGGCTTGCTTAACTGCGTAAAGCATATCTCCTGGAACAGCACTTCTGGCAGCTGATAAAACCATAAATCCGCCAAATAAAACGGCTGTGATGGAAGCATAGGCAGCCACCAATTGAGGCGCTTTAGCGATACCGGAAATAAGACCGAAAACTTGGTTAGCAGTGTGACTGATAGAAAATAATTTTTCTTTTTCAAACTCCTGACTCACGATATTAGCTTTAGCAAAAGCAACCCATTTTTTATCGGGTTTAACTGATTGAAGTGCTTTGAGTTTTTTTGATAAAGTAAATTCGTCCATTGTGTTTTTAAAAGCCAATTATGGCCCTATTAATATGTAGACGCAGAAAAGAACAATTTGTTACAGATATAAAAGAACATAATTTTCAAAAATATTTTTATAAATCTTTGATCTTTTTTTCTGATTTTAAAAGATAAATCCTTAGTGGACATTTATGTCCACTATCCATGTCCACTATGTCCACTATCCATGTCCACTATGATTGTGGACATGATTGTGGACATGATTGTGGACATGGCTATTTTTCCTATATTTATTTTAATTTTTTCTAATATTTCCTAATAATGTTAAGGTGCTTAGCGCCTTAACAAAAAAAGAGGCCTGTTGTTATCTGTTTTGTCGGTTTACAATAACCGGTGCAAATAACGAATCAGCTCTCTTGGATGGTTGGGGACGTTCGTCGCAATTCAGATACCTCTTTTCCAGATTTTTGTCTGCAATGCTTTTGCATTTTAAAACGAATGCATCTGTCACGGCATAATATCCGTTCCTCAAATGATTGATGTATCCCTGCTCAATTAGCAAAGAAATGTCCACTGGATTCTTCCCAGCAAAATCGGAAAGATTTTGTTTTGTGAATTGAACCCATGCCCCCATCTTTTTACAATACCTTACTATGACTCCTGCCGCGAATACGGTGTCAAATGTCCCAAAGGATTGCCATGGTTGTTCTCCTGTGTATACATCTGTTGGTCTAATTTCTTTTTCTTGAGAAAACATGTTGTCCCTCTGAATATAATATATAATATTAATTTATATTAAAGTCAATCTCCACACATTAAATGTATTGTTACGGATCCATCGCCATCCGCCTAGATAGCAAACTAAAATCCATTACAATCCGATACTGAAAAAAAACAAAAAATGTTTAGGGGTGCCACCCCTAAACATTATTTTTCATCACCCTTGCTAAAACTTTGCTTAATGTATTTTTTAACTTTGCGATTGTAGTCGCTTGATTTTTCGAATAAAAATTTAACTGATTTTTTTCAAGCGCGAAAAGCACTAAGAACTCCCCTTTGGCAAGCCCTAGCTCCAGAATAAACAAAATTGGTCCTGTTTGAGTATGGCTGTTTTTGTGCATTGTGGCTCATATTTTTTTTAATTTATTCGTGCTTATCTATTTCTATTATAATACAAAAATAAAATTATAGCTATTTAAAAACCGCTCCCATAAGAGAGCGGTTTAAAATATTAAAATATAAATTAAGCTTCTAGTATTTCTCTAAGTTTTTTCATTCCTCGGCTAATTATAACTCTGGCTGTGCCAGTGGATTTACCCAAACTTTTGGCCACATCGCTAATTGGTTGTTGTTCTATGTAATAAAGAGAAACGGCTTGGCAATGCTCATCGCTTAATTGACTAAGAGCTTTTTTGATTTGTTCAAGATCGCTTGCAATAACTGCTTGTTGCTCAATGTTTTGTTTTTCGTCTTTAATTAAATTTTCTAATTCACCCAAGTCGCCTGGTTTTTTGTCTTTGGCACGATAATAATCTACTATAAGATTTTTGGCAGCACGATATAAAAAAGCCGAAGGATTTTTGATTTCTTTGTTGAGGTAAATTTGTTTCCAGAGACGAGTAAATACTTCAGAAGAAATATCCTGAGCCACTGATTCTGATTCTACCTTAAAAAAAATAAAACGGTAGATTTTGTCTACATAATCTTCGTATATCTGAGAAAAAAATTGTTCTTTAAATTTGTATGGTTGTTCCTGCATAATTTATCACGCAATCTATCCGCCTTTACTACAAAAAGAGCGGATAAAAACCTTAAGCAGCTAAATTTATCTTATAACTTGTTGTTTTGCCTGCTCCAATTACTCCAATAATGTGCCTTTCTTTTAGACCCTTTAATTCCCTTCTAATTGAACGGGCGGTAAGATTAGGAAAATATTTATTAATTTCGTTAGGTTTTAATTGCCCGTTGCTTTGTAAAAGTTCTAAAACTTTTAATTGAATACTGGTTAATTTTTCATAATCAATCTCGTCAAAAGATTTTTCAAATATAGGGCTTTCTTCTACTGAGGATTGTTTTGGCTTCTCTGTTTGTGTAGCCACAACTTCGGGCTTAGCAATTATAGCTGGTTCTGATTTAATTTCTTTCTTAGGTTCTGATTTCTTTTCATTTATTTTATTTTGGATAGCTGTTTTTTCTGATGCCTGATTTTTTTTATCAGCCACTATTTTTAAAAACTCTTGACCAAGCTCTTCTTTAATCAAACTGTATTCGTTTTCCAAAACCAAAAAATTACGCTTATCTATCCAATTTTGCTCTT
>JAXDCF010000021.1:0-14929 GCA_034678205.1 Patescibacteria group bacterium | reverse complement strand
GTTTCTGAAGGTAAAGAATTAGAATCAGCGATTTCTTTTGCAAACGGAGGAGAGTGGACATCTTCTATGGGTGAGCTGATCAAACCAAAAGAAAAAGACTTAAATCAACCAAAAGAAAAAAAAGTTGATGATGCTACAATTGAAGCATTGAGAGGAAAGCTAAAAAAACCCTTTTTTGAAATTAATATCCGTTTGATTTCTTCGGCCAAATCTTTAGCTAGAGCTGAAGAAATTTTACAAAATATGGAATCTGGCTTTTCGCAGTTTCACTCTTCTTATAATAGTTTTTACTCCGTGCGGGCTAAGGGTGGTTGGACAAAAAAAATAACCTATGATTATATTTTTAGAAATTTTAATAATTCCCAAAAAGTTATTTTAAATAGCGAAGAATTAGCCAGTATTTATCACTTGCCTTTAGCACACGTAGAAAGTCCTAATATAAAATGGGCAGGCAGTAAAGAGGTGGAGCCACCAGTAACCTTACCTCCGTCTGGGGAAGTTCTTTTGGGTAAAACAATTTTTAGGGAACAGCAAAAAGATGTTTATATCGCAAATGTAGAAGACAGGCGCCGACATTTTTACATTGTGGGGCAAACCGGTGTGGGTAAATCCGCTTTTTTAAGCGAAATGATACGTCAAGATATTCTTAATGGCGAGGGAGTTGGAATAATCGATCCACATGGAGAATTAGTAGAAGATGTTTTAAAAATAATTCCAGAAAATAGGGCTGGGGATGTTGTTTTATTTGAACCCTTTAATCTTGATAAACCTTGTGGTTTGAATATGTTGGAATGGGAAACGCCAGAACAAAAAGATATGGCAGTGTCAGAAATGATTTCTATTTTTTATAAATTATTTCCTCCGGAAATGATTGGTCCTATGTTTGAACACTATATGAGAAATGCGATGCTGGCAGTTATGGCTGATAAGAATAACCCTGGAACTTTAATAGAAATTCCGCGTATTTTTACAGATGATCATTTTATGGAAAAGAAGCTAGAGAAAGTGGCGGATCCTTTGGTAAGAAATTTTTGGCTTAAAGAATGGAAGCAAACCACTGGTGCAACTAAATCAGATATGCTGGGCTATGTTATTTCTAAGATTGGCCGATTTGTAGAAAACGAAATGATGAGAAATATTGTGGGTCAGTCCCGCTCCGGTTTTAATCTAGGGGATATTATGGATAACAAAAAAATATTTTTAGCCAATTTAAGCAAGGGCCGAACAGGTGAATTAAACAGTTCGCTTTTGGGATTGATCTTAGTTTCTAAAATGCAAATGGCAGCCATGAGACGTGCAGAAATAGACCCAGAAGACAGAAAAGATTTCTATCTTTATTTAGATGAATTTCAAAACTTTACCACAGATAGCATTGCTACGATTTTATCCGAAGCTAGAAAATATCGTCTTAATTTAATTTTGGCTCATCAATATATGCCACAATTAACGGAAAATATTAGAAATGCGGTTATTGGTAACGTGGGAACCATTGCGGCTTTTAGGATTGGAGCAGATGATGCCGAGTTTTTAGAAAAACAATTTTCTCCAGAGTTTAATAAATTGGACTTACTTAATTTAGATAATTTTCAGTTAATTATTAAAATGATAATTAACAATAAATTATCATCTCCATTTAAAATTAAGACCATTCCACCAGCAAAAGGTGATCCAGAAATGGCAGAATTGATTAAAAAGTTTTCTACTGGAAAATATGGACGCCCCAAAGCGACTGTTGAAGCTGAAATTATGGCCGTTCTTAACCTAAGTTGATTTTTCAATTACCTAGGTTATAATAAAAGTATAAACAAGCTAAACAATAAATTTATGGCAAGAAAAAATAATATTGAAAAAGGGCCAATAAATGAACCCATAGATGAATCAAAAGATAATGAGCAGTCCTTAGAAGAGATAATTAATAGCGTCAATATGAGGCCAGATGTTGTTAGTCCAATAGAAGAATTAAAAAAAGAATCCGAATTAAAACAAGAAGAAGATAAAATAGAAGCGATTAAAGAAAAAGAAAGAGTAAGTAAGGAAAAAGAAGAGAGAATAAATTATGCAGAGAGGGGAAAACTAACCAAAGCTGAAATGGCAGAAAGAGATGCTCAAGCAAAAAAATACGAAGCCCCAGCAGAGTCCTTAGAATTTGAAACAGAACAAGAGCAATTGGATTATTTACAAGAAAAAGCAACCTACGAAGATATTAAAAAAGAAAGAGAATATAGATTAAAGAAAGAAGCACAAAAAGAGCCAGAAATAGTATCAGAAAAAAAGGAAGAACAAAAAGCAGAAGCCTTAGAATCAAAACAAGAGGTAATTGAACCAGAGAAAGAACCGCAAAAACCAGAATTTGGAGAAAAGAAAAAAAGAGAAATAGAAAAAGGAATTAATAATGCCCTGGATAGTTTAATTCAATACGCAGAATCAATGATGCAGGTGGAATCAAAATCTTCTTTGCAAAACTGGGCAGAAAAATTATCATATTATAAGAATTTAAAACAAGAAATAGATTTGGATAATTTAAAAGAAGCGGTGAAGAAGGTAATGAAAGAAGTAAATGCTTTGGCAGAATTAGAAGAGCAAGAAAAAAATGAGGATAAGAATTCCAGTAAGTTACAAGAATTAAGAATAAAGGATATTTATGAAAAAGGAATAATTTTAGCAGAAAAAACACATGACCGTAATTTTAAAAAAGAAGCCAAAGATAAAATTTTAGAAAAATTTAAAAAAGGAGAATATAATTCTGAGGAACTAATTAATGAAAGAATAAAAGAATACGAGGAGGAGTTTTCTCAAGGACTTTCTGTGCCAGAAGACGGAATTTTAACAAAAAAATATGGTTATACCATAGAAGAATCAAAAAAATTCTGGGAAAATTTATGGCGAGGCAGAAGATTAATTTATAAGGATAAGTGGGGAAAAGTTGTTTTAGAAACAATTCTTGTTGATGAAAAAGGAACCAGAGGCAGAAGAAAAGACCTAAAAAATATTTTAGCTGGCGAGATCAGGAGAGAATTAGAGAATGAATATTTTGACAAAATAGATCAGGAGATTTATAAACATGAAATCAATGAATTTAAAAAGCTTTTAGGCGAAGATGGTCAAATTAAAGAATCATTAAAAGAAGAGCAATTAGAGCAAGATAATTTATCTGAAATAACAAAAGAAAGAGAAGAAGCTGGCAGAAGAGGGCTTTCGGAGAGGCTTTCTGGAGACACAGAATCGGGGATTGATCTTTCTAAGGAAGGGGTCAATAAACCAAAAAGCATAATAGAAAAAGTTTCTGGTAAAACAGAACGGAAATTCATAGATTTCGAAAAGCCAGTTGCACAGAACGAAAAACGTAAAGACGAAGAGTTAGAAGACGTAGAAGCAATAAAAGGGATAGTTTCAAAATATGTCGAAGAATTTAATATTCTATGGGAGCATATTCCTAATGAAGTGAAGGAGCAACAGCCGGATTGGGATGACCTTCTTCATTTTGGTAGCATCGAAAAATATATAGATTATCTTCGTGAAAGCGAAGAAAAGCACAATGAGGCCATAGGTCCGAGACATAGAGAATATAGGGTTGCTGGCCGGGTACAGAGGTTGCGCGATCGAGCAATTACTCTATCAGGAGGGAAGGAGAAAAGTAAAAAAATTATTATTGAAACACAAAAGCATCCACAGGAAAAACCTAAATCCAAGCGGATGAGCATAATAGAAGAAGCTACAGGGAAGGAACCACAATCAGAAAAGCCAGAAGTATAAAATTAAATAAAATACAATAAATTTCGTTTTTTAGACAAGGCCATGGCCATTGATTTTGGCTATCTCTTGACAAGTTTTTAGTTTATTGATAGAGTAAGTTAACTTTCAAATAAATTAAATTTGCTAAATTGATTTTCCAATTTTTATCTTTTTTTAATTAACTTTTTGATTTCCCCCAAAAATAAATAAGCAGGGTATTTTTTTGTTTGAAATGCCTAGTTTTTTTTCTAATTATAAAATCCGCCTATGAAAACTAAAATTAAGGACTTCTCTAAGAGTAAGATTTCCTATCCTTTGCCAAGTTTAATCTTTTTACAGCAAGAAAGCGGAAGGCAGTTTTGGGAAGAAGAATTGAGAGATCTTTTCGCTGAAGCTTCTCCAATCAGGGACTATACTGGCAAAGAATTTGAGCTATATTTTTTGGATTATAAATTGGGCAAGTCAAATTATCCCTCTGGATACGAAGCTAAAGAAAATAACGATTCCTATGTTGCTCCCTTAAGAGTAAGAACTAAGCTTGTTAATCTTAAAACTAAAAGAGCTCAAGAGCAGGAAATATTTTTTGGCAATTTTCCTCTTTTAACCGAAAGGGGAACTTTTGTTTTAAATGGAGTAGAAAGAGTAGTTATTTCTCAATTAATCCGTTCTCCTGGAGTTTTCTTTCCTTTAAGCATTAATCGAGGAAAAAGATGCTTTGGAGCCAAATTAATTCCCAATAGAGGATCTTGGCTTGAATTTGAAACCGAAAGCTCAGATGTTATTTCTGTTAAAATAGATAGAAAAAGAAAAGTTCCAGCTACAACCTTATTAAAAGCTTTGGGTGGATATAATGACGATGATATTAGGGGATTATTTTCAGGTTATGAAAATAGAGGAGTAAATTATATTGAAGAAACTCTTAAAAAAGATCCAGCTCAAAATCAGGAAGAGGCCCTATTGGAAATTTACACTCGTTTAAGAAGTGGAGAAATGGTAAATCCAGATTCTGCCAGAGAGCTTATTTTTAGCATGTTTTTTAATTTTGATAGATATGATTTTAGCAAAGTTGGGCGTTGGAAACTATGGTCACGTCTACCAGAATTAAAACCTAAAAAAGATAGAGAAATTAAAAAAGAAGATAGAATTTTATTTGTAAGCGATATTGTGGCGGTTCTTAGAGAAATTATTCGTTTAAACGATGATCCTTATTCAAACCCCGATCAGATTGATCATTTGGGCAATAGGCGAGTAAGAACTTTATCAGAATTATTATCCAACAAATTAAGAATTGGTTTAGCCAGAATGAGCAGAATTATTAAGGATAGAATGTCTATTTTGGAACACGAAAACGTTTCACCCATGCAATTGATTAATCCAAGGCCGTTTTCTGCTCAAGTTACTCAATTCTTTACTGCCAGTCAATTTTCTCAATTTATGGATAATACAAATCCATTATCAGAGTTAGAACACAAGAGGCGTTTAACTGCCACTGGCCCTGGAGGATTAACTAGAGAAAGAGCTGGTTTTGATGTAAGGGATGTGCAACCATCTCACTATGGCAGAATTTGTCCAATTCAAACACCAGAAGGTCAAAACGTAGGATTGGTAACGCACCTATCTCTTTATACTCGTTTAAATCCATATGGATTTTTAGAAACTCCTTATTATAAAGCAGAAAAGGGAAAATTAACAAAAGAAATTTATTATTTGGATGCGAACACAGAAGAAAGATTTAATATCGCGCCAGCCAGCATCAGCACAGATGATAATAATAAAATTATTGATGATAGGGTAGAAGCTAGAATCAAAGGTGAGCCAGGAGAAATTGAAAAAGAATCAATTGACTATGTGGATGTTTCTCCTCAGCAATTTATTTCAGTTTCTACTTCGCTTATTCCATTTTTGCAAAACGATGATGCCAACCGTGCTCAAATGGGTTCTAATATGCAAAGACAGGCAGTGCCTTTGGTTAATCCAGAGCCACCACTTGTAGGTACAGGCATAGAATCGTTTGTGGCTAGAGATTCTGGTCAATTAATTACTGCGATTGAACCAGGCAAGGTTGTTAAAGTAGATGCTACAGAAGTAAAAATAAAAGGCGAATCAGGCACTATCTCTTACCCAGTTAGAATTTTTGATAGAACAAACCAATATACCTGTTTCCATCAAATTCCAGTAGTAGAAATAGGAGAGACGGTTAAGAAAGGAGATATTTTAATTGAAGGAGGATCTGTGGCTGATGGAAAATTAGCTTTGGGAAGAAATCTTTTAGTTTCTTTTATTTCTTGGAGAGGAAACACTTTTGAAGACGCAATTGTTTTATCCGAAAAGATTGTTAAAGAAGATATTTTCACTTCAGTGCATATTGAAGATTTTTTCTGTGACGTTAGAGAAACTAAACTAGGACCAGAATTAACTACTTCTGATATTCCTAATGTAGGAGAAGATAAATTAAAAGATTTAGATGAAGAGGGAATTGTAAGAATTGGAGCCGAAGTTGGACCAAACGATATTTTAGTTGGTAAGATTTCTCCTAAAGGTGAAGCTGATCTAAGCCCAGAAGAACGTCTTTTGCGCGCTATTTTTGGAGAAAAAGCTAAAGAAGTAAAAGATACTTCATTGCGCTTAGAACATGGAAAGAGAGGCCGTATTACAGATGTAAGAGTTTTTACTAGAACAGAAGGATATGCTTTAGAACCAGGCGTAATAAAAAGAATTAGAGTAAGAATTTCTGAAGTTAGAAAAGTGCAAGTAGGAGACAAATTAGCTGGACGTCACGGAAACAAAGGTATTATTGCCAAAATTTTACCAGCCGAAGAAATGCCATTTTTAGAAGATGGCACACCTGTAGACATTGTTTTAAACCCATTATCAGTTGCTTCCAGAATGAACTTGGGGCAGATTTTAGAAACTCATTTTGGATTAGCAGTTAAAAAACTTGGTTATTTAGCTGCTACACCTTCTTTATCTGGTGCAACCGAAGATGTTATTAAAGAAGAATTAGAAAAAGCTGGTTATCCAAGAGATGGAAAATTAACTTTATTTGATCCAGAAACAGGCGAGGCCTTACCAGAAAAAATTACAGTTGGATATATTTATATGATGAAATTAGGCCATATGGTGGAAGATAAAATCCATATGCGTTCTATTGGACCATACTCTTTGATCACTCAACAACCATTAGGAGGAAAAGCTCAATTTGGAGGACAGAGATTTGGTGAGATGGAGGTTTGGGCTTTAGAGGGATATGGAGCAGCTTATACTCTTCAAGAAATGTTAACCATTAAATCAGATGATGTTTTGGGTAGAGCTGCCACCTACGAATCAATTTTAAAGGGCGAAAAAATTAAGAATCCAAATATTCCAGCTTCCTTTAATTTATTATTAGCAGAATTAAAAGCCTTGTCTTTGAATGTAATTATTAAAGGAAAGGTTGAAGAAGAGGAGCCAGAAGAAAGGATGTATAAATAATAAATAATTTCAACCATATGTTTGTTTCTAATTTAGAATCGCTAAAAATTAAGCTCGCTTCTCCTGACGAGATTTTGAATTGGTCTCATGGGGAAATTACTAAACCAGAAACTATTAATTATAGAACTCAAAGACCAGAAAAGGACGGGTTGTTTTGCGAAAAGATTTTTGGACCCACCAAAGATTACGAATGTTTTTGCGGAAAATATAAAAGAATTAGATATAAAGGAATTATTTGTGATCGTTGTGGAGTAGAAGTAACTAAATCTTCTGTGAGAAGAGAGAGAATGGGGCACATTAAATTGGCAGCCCCGGTTTCGCATATCTGGTTTTTAAAAGGATTACCTTCTAGAATTGGAACAGTTTTAGGATTGCCAGTTCATAAAGTAGAAGAAGTGGTTTATTTTATTTCTTATATTATTACAAATGTAAACGAAGAATTAAAAGACAGAATTTTAGAAGAAATTGAAGAAGAATTTAAAAATAAAACCAAGGAAATAAAAAATAATATCAAAACCTCTAGTGATTCAGAGAAAGTAAAAGAAAAAAAATTAGAAAGTAGTTTAGAGCAATTAAAAAATTCTAAAGACAAAGCCAAGCAAGAGGTAAACTATTTAAAACCAATGCAGGTTTTAACCGAATTAGAATATCACGAATTATCTCTTAGATATGGAGAAGTTTTTGAAGCAGGAACAGGTGCAGAAATTGTGCAGGATATTTTTAAGAAGATGGATTTGGGTAAAGAAATCAATAAGATTAAAGTGGCTGCAGAAAATAAAAAATCAGCAGAAGAGAAAAGAATGCTTTTGCGTCGCCAAAAATTGCTTCAAGAAATGAAGCAAGCCGGAATTAGACCAGAATGGATGTTTATTAATGTTTTACCGGTTTTGCCACCAGATTTAAGGCCAATGGTTCAATTAGATGGAGGTAGATATGCTTCTTCTGACTTGAATGATTTATACAGAAGAGTAATCAACAGGAACAATCGTTTAAAATATTTATTAGAGATCGGAGCCCCTGATGTTATTGTTAGAAACGAAAAAAGAATGTTGCAAGAAGCAGTTGATGCTTTAATAGACAATAAAATGAGAAAAGGAACTACTACCCAGGCCTCTACTGGTGGTCGTAGACTTTTGAAAAGTTTGTCCGATATGTTACAAGGAAAGCAGGGGCGATTTAGGCAAAATCTTTTGGGTAAAAGAGTAGATTATTCTGGTCGTAGCGTAATTGTGGTTGGACCAAATTTGAAATTAAACGAGTGCGGTGTGCCAAAAAAAATGGCATTAGAGTTATTTAAACCTTTTGTGATTAAAAAACTTTTAGAAAAAGAATTAGCTTTTAATGTTAGGGGAGCAACTCGTTTGATTGAAGAAGAAAATGATGATATTTGGGAGGCATTAGAAGAAGTGGTTAAAGAAAAATTAGTTTTATTAAACCGAGCACCCACTTTACATCGTTTGGGAGTTCAAGCTTTTAAACCTATTTTAATTGAAGGAGAAGCTATTCGTTTACACCCATTAGTTTGTACTGCTTTTAACGCTGATTTTGATGGAGACCAAATGGCTATCCATTTACCTTTATCTGATGAAGCACAAGAAGAAGCTAAAACAAGAATGATGAGTAGTGTTAATTTACTTAAACCCTCAACCGGAGATCCAATTATGATTCCAACCAAGGATATTGTTTTGGGTTGTTATTATCTTACAAAAATAGTAGCTGGTCTTCCCGGAGAGGATAAAATTTTTGCTTCTTCAGAAGATGTGTTGATGGCTTATAATTTAAAAATGATTGATTTGCGCGCTAAAATAAAAGTCCGTTTAGAACAAGAGGGTGATTTTATTGAAACTAGTGCTGGTAGAATTATTTTTAATCAAGTTTTACCTACTAATTTTGCATTTCAAAACGAGCAGATGGATTCTAAGGCAGTGAAAAGAATGATTAATAAGATTGTAGATGTTTACGGTAATGAAGCAGCCGAAACCTTAGATAAAATAAAAACATTAGGATTTAAATTTGCTACTCGTTCGGGTATTACTTGGGGAATGGACGATTTAACCGTGCCACAAGAAAAAACCAAATTAATGGAAGAAGCAGAAGAAAAAATTAAGGTTATCGGAGATTATTTTGAGAAAGGGCTTTTAACTAAAGATGAAAAAATTAATCAAGTAATTGAAGTTTGGAAAAAAGTAAAAACAGAGATTGAAAAATTAGTTCCGAAAACAATTTCTGTAAACAGTCCGGTTTTTTCAATTGTTGATTCTGGTTCTCGAGGAAGCTGGTCTCAGCCAGTACAGATGTGTGGAATGAAAGGATTAGTAGCCAACCCAGCTGGAAAAATTATTGAGTTAGCTATTAAAAATTCTTTTAAAGAAGGATTTGATGTTTTGGAATATTTTATTTCTACTCATGGTGCCAGAAAAGGTACAGCCGATACCGCTCTTAGAACCTCTACATCTGGTTATTTAACCAGAAGGTTAGTAGATGTGGCTCATGATGTGATTGTAACCGAAGAAGATTGTGGAGACACAGAAGGATTAGTAATGTTTAGAAAAGATTCAGAAGAAATTAACCAAGATTTTGTTTATAAGATTTTTGGCCGAGTATCTTTAGATAAGATTGTTAATCCCGAAAATGACGAAGTTTTAGTAAAAAAGGGAAGCATAATTGATTTGGGCGTAGCTCATAAAATCAAAGCTTTAAATATTCCAAGTGTGAGAGTGAGATCTCCAATGACTTGTAAATGCAAACGTGGAATTTGTCAAAAATGTTATGGTATGGATTTGGGTTGGAAGAAAATGGTTGAACGTGGCGAAGCAGTTGGAGTTGTAGCGGCTCAAGCAATTGGTGAACCAGGAACCCAATTAACAATGAGAACCTTTCATACCGGAGGTGTGGCAGGAGAAGCAGATATTACCAGGGGTTTACCTAGAGTTGAAGAAGTTTTTGAAAAAAGAGCACCCAAAGGAGAGGCCGAAATGTGTTTAAAAGATGGAAAGGTGGAAAGCGTGGATGAGAAAGAAGGGATTATTAAAGTTGCTGTTTTGGCCAATAAATCAAATAAAGAACCAGAAACAAGTGAGTATAAAGTATCTCCTAATACAGAAATTTTAGTTAAAGAAGGGGATGTTGTTAAAAAAGGAGATTCTTTAACTGTTGGTTCCCTTGATTTAAAAAAATTAGCAAAACTTTTAGGTAAAGAAGCAACCCAGCTTTACATTATTAAAGAAATTCAGAGAGTTTATGTTTCTCAGGGTGTTTCTATTAATGATAAGCACGTAGAAATAATTGTGAGACAAATGTTTTCAAGAGTAAAAATTAAAGAACCCGGAGATAGTATTTTTAGCTTAGATGAGGTTATAAGCCGAGCAAGATTACTCGAAGTAAATGAAGAATTAGAAAAAGCTGGTAAGAAAATAATCGAAGCCGAAGAAATTGTTTTGGGTGTAAGTAAGGTTGCTTTGGCCACAGATTCATTCCTTTCTGCTGCCTCTTTCCAAGAAACATCTCGTGTTTTAATTGAAGCGTCTTTACGTGGAGAAGAAGATCTTTTGAGAGGATTAAAGGAAAATGTGATTATTGGTAAATTAGTGCCAATTGGTACTGGTATAGATAAGGCGAAGAAGTAATGGATCAAGCGATAAGCGCTATGGGATATGGGATGTGGGATGTGGGATATGGGATATGGGATATGGGATATGTACAAGCATTAGAAGCGGGCATTTTATTGCCCGTTTTGTTTTAGGTGTTTTTAGGTAATGTTAAGGGGTCTTACCCCTTAACATTACCCTTAGCATGGGTTTGATTTTTTGTATTTTTTGTTTTGGATTTTTTTAACTCCCTTATCTCTTAACGCTTATCCCATATTCCATAATTAGAGTTGCGGTTGGTTTAGCAGTATGATAAAATGATTACATAATAAAAAATATTTTTAATTTTTGTTTTGCTATGAAAAAGAGAAAGGCCCGCTCTGTTGCTTCAAAAAAAAGAAAAAGTGAAATTAATCCAATAAGAGTAAGTAATCCTCTTTCTGGTTTGCCAGAAAGAATTCAAAGGTATATTCTTGCAGGAGTTTTTTTTCTTTTAGCGATTACTATTTTATTTTCTTTTACTAAGGGTGCTGGATTTGTTGGTGCAACTTTAGAACATTTTCTAAAATTAATGATTGGCTATGTAGTTTTTATAATGCCGGTTATTTTTGCGGTTGTTGGGGTTGTTCTTCTGAGAGAAGAAGAATATTTAAAAGATATAAAAAATTCTTTAATTATTGCGAGTATTGTTTTTTTGATTAGTACCGCTGGAATTTTTGCTTTGGCAGAATTGAGAGCTGATAAAATTTTAAAACAAAATTTTGTTTGGGATCATAGCGGCCCTGGAGGATGGATTGGTTATATTATCACTTGGCCTATTTTTAGAGGTTTTGATTTTTGGGTAACTTTCTTTTTATTTGTTTTATCAATCAGTATTTCCATTTTAATAATTTTAGACCCTTTCCTTAAAAGGTTGGCAGAATTGAGAGAAGAGAGATTGCAAAATCCAAAAGAAACAAGTCCTAAAAAAGTTTCTAAAGAATCGACGGCTTTAATAGAAAAAATGAAAAAAGAAGCCAGAGAAAAACTACAATCTTTGGATATGAGAAAAAAGGAAATCGGTTCTTCCGAATTACCAGCTATGGAAAATAAAAAACCACAAAAAGGTTTTGAAGAAAGGAAGAAAGAAAATTTGGAATACAAATATCCTCCTTTGGAATTATTATCTAATCGAACTGGTAATTCAGAGGGAGGGGATATAGAACTTAATTCTGCTATTATCAAAAAAACTTTACAAAACTTTGGTATTCCAGTTGAAATGGACGAAGTTAATGTTGGCCCAACCGTAACTCAATATACTTTAAAGCCAGCCGAAGGAATAAAATTAAGTAAAATTACAACCTTGCAAAATGATTTAGCCCTAGCTTTAGCTAGTCAGAGTATTAGAATAGAAGCCCCAATTCCAGGCAGATCGTTGGTGGGGGTAGAAATACCAAATCGCAAGAGAGCAATAGTTTGCTTACGAGAGGTTATGGATAATAATGACTTTAAAACTTCCTCAGCTTCTTTATTAATGGCTGTTGGAAAAGATGTAATGGGAAGAGCTTCTTTCTCTGACTTAGGAGAAATGCCGCACTTATTAATTGGTGGAACAACTGGTTCTGGTAAAACAATTGCTCTAAATGCAATCATTATGAGTTTGTTGTATAGGAACAGTCCAGCTGAATTAAAATTAATTTTAGTTGATCCAAAAAGAGTGGAGTTTCCGGTTTATGCTTCGCTTCAGCACTTAATGTGCCCAGTAATTTACGATGCTCAGCAAACATTAGTGGCTTTAAAGTGGTTAGTTGGAGAAATGGAACGCCGATTTGTTGTTTTGGCTGAAAATAAAAGCAGGGATATTGGTGGATATAATTTAAGGCAAGAAAAGAAAGGCGAAGAAAAGCTACCCTATATCGCTTTGATTATTGATGAATTAGCTGATTTAATGAGTGTAAAAGGTAAAGAGATAGAATCTTATGTGGTGCGTTTGGCTCAAATGTCTAGGGCTACTGGTATCCACCTCATTTTAGCCACTCAGAGGCCATCAGTAGAGGTTATTACGGGTTTAATTAAGGCAAACATTACTAGTAGAATTGCGCTTAAGGTGGGGTCTTTAGTTGATTCTAGGACTATTTTAGATTCATCGGGTGCAGAAAAGCTTTTGGGTAAAGGAGACCTATTAATTATGAGTAAGGAATACAGTAAGCCAAAAAGAATCCAATGTCCTTATATTTCCGAAAATGAAATTAAAAAAGTAGTTACTTGGCTTGAAGAAAATAACAAACCATCAGAAATAGAAGAAGGTGAAACTAATTATATTGATTTGGGTCAAAGCGAAGTAAATTCTCTTTCAGGAGAATTACAAAAAGCCATGGAAACACCTGAGGCACAAATGGATTCATTTTATTCTAAAGAAGATCCTCTTTTTGAAGAAGCTAAAAGAACAGTTATTAATTCTCGTAAAGCTTCGGCTTCATTATTACAAAGACGCTTGGGGATTGGTTATGCCCGTGCTGCACGTTTAATTGATATTTTAGAAGAGCGGGGTATTGTTGGCCCAGCTGATGGGGCTAAGCCACGAGAAATTCTTGTGAGCGACGAAACCGAAGAATAGTAAGTGGTTTTGTTTGAGTGTTTGCTTGATATAGTAAATAGGTTTGGTATAATAAAAGAGTAATTATTTAATAAAATAACCATGGCCAGAAAAAAAATAGACGAGAAAGAAAAAATAAATTTAGCGGAAGCGATTTCTGAAATCAAAGAAAGATTTGGAGAGGGTTCGATTATGAAATTAAGCGAAGCGCAAAAAGTAAATGTAGATGTAGTTTCTACAGGTTCCCTTTCTATTGATTTGGCCCTGGGAGTAATGGGAGTTCCCAGAGGAAGAATTGTTGAAATTTATGGAGGAGAAAGCACGGGTAAAACCACGCTTTCTTTAAATATTTTAGCTGAAGCTCAAAAAAAAGGAGGAGTTGGTGCTTTTGTTGATGCAGAACATGCTATGGATCCTGATTATTCAAAAAGGATTGGTGTTAATGTTGATGAGCTTCTTATTTCTCAACCTGATTCAGCAGAACAGGGATTGCAAATTGTGGAAACATTAGTGAGAAGTGGAGAAGTAGATGTAATCGTAGTTGATTCTGTGGCAGCTTTAGTGCCTAAGGCAGAAGTTGCTGGTGAAATGGGAGAATTACAAATTGGATTACAAGCGCGATTAATGTCGCAAGCTTTGAGAAAATTATCTGGTATTGTTTCAAAAACTAAAACCATTATTATTTTTATTAACCAAACAAGGATGAAAATAGGGGTTATGTTTGGTAATCCAGAAACAACTCCAGGCGGTTTAGCTTTAAAATTTTATAGTTCTGTGAGAATAGAATTAAGACGTATTGCCCAAATCAAACAAGGGGATAGTATTATTGGAAATAGA
Source organism: Patescibacteria group bacterium (assembly GCA_034678205.1). GTDB lineage: Bacteria > Patescibacteriota > Minisyncoccia > Minisyncoccales > Minisyncoccaceae > UBA6220. The sequence goes on along the minus strand of JAXDCF010000021.1, from coordinate 727 downwards.
ATAAGAGCTAAGATTGTTAAAAATAAAGTAGCTGCTCCATTTAAAACCGCTGAATTTGATATTTACTACAATGAGGGTATTTCCAAAATTTCGGAAGTTATTAGTCTTGGAATTAAGAATGGTTTAGTTAAAAAATCAGGAGCATATTTGCAATATCAAGATGAGAAATTGGGCCAAGGTATGGAAAAGGCCAAAGAGTTTTTGCGAGCCAATCCAAAACTATTAAAGCAAATTAGAGATGAGATAATTAAAGAAGAAATGCTTCAAGCAAAAAATAATAACGCACCCATAAAAGAAGAAAAAGAAACCCCAGCCGAAGCAGAAGAATAGGGTTTTAGGGATAAGCGATATGAGATATGGGAGGGATAAGGGATAAGGGATACGGGATAAGGGATAAGGGATAAGGGATGAAGAGTGCTTATATTAATTCGTTCGTTCAACGTAGTTTGTCAATAAGCTTTGGACGAAGGCGAGGCTTTTTGAGGATAGACTTTGATTTTTATTAAAACTAAAAAGTGGACGGATGTCCACTTTTTTCTCTTATCCCATAGCCCCTATCCCATAGCCCTAATTATTTATTTTGCTACAAAGGGTAGAAAAGCCATAAAGCGAGCTCTTTTAATTGCTTCGGCAATTTCTCTCTGGTGCTTAGAGCAAGTCCCAGTTTTTTTCTTTGGTTTGATTTTGCCTGATTTAGAAATGTATCGCAACAAAAGAGTGGTGTCGT
>JAXDCF010000020.1:0-4796 GCA_034678205.1 Patescibacteria group bacterium | reverse complement strand
AATAAGAATAAGAACATTAAAGTGAATATTATTAGTTTTTTCATAACATATCACCTCCTCTACTTTTACCAAACAATATTAAAAAAGTTATTATGCCAACAATGAATAAAATAACTGCTAAATTATCAAATAATAATGAGGTTAAAGGAAATTCAGAAGTATAATTTACTAATAATTCATCATAAAATATGTCTTGGAATATATCTCCAAAAATACTAGCTAAAAATATTACTACTACAAAACCAATCAAAACTATCATCATCATTGCAGGGTGGGATGGGATAAATATTGAAGATATTATTAAACCCAACATAAATGCAATAAATGTAAAAAATATAAAATAATCAATCCAACCACCGCCTTTTTCATTTATAGTGTCCATTGCATCAACAGATTCTTGTGGCATTTCCTCTAAACCAGATAATTCTGTAAAAACTTCACCAAATACTCCAAAAGATAATATTGCAAATGTAGCCATTCCAAATAAAATAATTGTTATAATTAATATTGATTGTAAATCTCCTCTTTTGTTCATTTTTTCTCTCCTAATAAGAACTGTTTTAATATTTTAGAAGTTATTGGAACTTTTATCATTTGAGATTTAGAAACTATTATTTTATAAGCATCGGCTCTTGAACAAGGCATACCTGTAGCCTCTCTTACTTCTCTCATTATTCTTATTGCTTCTTCTTCTAAAGATTTTGGAATATAATTAATTTTACCAGTCATTAAATAAATGAAGTTATTTGCCTTTATATTAAATTCGTATGTTTGTTAATATTAATTAATTGTTATTAAGAATTTATTATAAATAAAAATATCAATATTTCTTTATGTTCATACATTTAACTAAATCAAACAGGAGGTTAAAATGAGAAGTGTTTTAAAAGATAAGAGAGGACAATTAGGAAACTTACAAGGGATAATTATTACATTAGTTGTAATTGGTATTGTTTTAGGTGTTGGATTTTTAGTATTGACTGAGTTCCAAGATTCTATGACTGCAGACAGTGAAGCATATAATGCTACTGGTGATGTTGTAGAAGCAATGACAAAAGTACCAACATGGTTAGGTGTGATTGTAATAATTGCAATAGTAGGTATCTTACTTGCAATTTTATTCAGATCATTACCACAAACAAGAGAAATGTAAATTTTCTTTTGAAGTTGGTTTTATAAGTATGGGCTATATGCCCTACTTATTTTTTTTATATAATAATTTTAAAATATTTTAACTAAATAGGGAGACAAAATTATGGCAAAAAAAAGATCAACCTTATCTATTCGTTTAGATAGAATGAGAAGGTCAAAAGAACCATGGGAAAGGTGTAAAGGTGCACCTAAGAAAGGTAATCCCAGATATAGACCTGTTATGGTAAGGGATAAGAAAGGCAATATGAAAAAAGTTTATATTGTGAGATAAGAATATAAAAATCAACTAAATTAAAGGAGAAAGTTAATAATGGCAAAGAGAAAAGTAGGTAGACCAAAAAAGAAAAAGAAATAAATTAGATTTAATTAAATCTAACTAAATGTATTTATTTTTAATTTTTAATATTATGTCTTAAAAGTGAAACTAAAAGTATTTAAATAATAACTATTTACTTTTAATTATGGTAAATGAAAATGAAAATGTTTTGATAAAAAAAGCCGAATTCTATTATACTATGAACCTTAATTGTCATATTAAAATTAAAGGTTTAGGATTTAAAAATGGTAAGATTGTTTCAGGGTTTATCCCAGATGGTGAATATTTTAATTTTATTGATTTAAGATTTCCTGATACATTACAAAGATTATTTCTTGCAGAGATCTATGATATTAGTGATTATAGAGAGGTGGGGAAATGAGTGAAGATGATTTTTTAAATAAATTATTTGAAAAATATGAAACAGTATCAAAAAAAGAAAAAGATAAAATTAAGGAAATATTAAAAGAAGTAGAAGAAAAAAAACAAATAGATAAAGTGATAACTTCTTTTAATACAAAATTTGATTTAGCAGAACAAATATTAGAATATATCCCTTTATTTTATGATGATGTTGGTATGTGGTGGAGATGGAATCATAATAAATTTTGTTGGGATATTGTAGATGAAGTTGATATTTTAAACAATGTTACTTATTCAAGTTATGCTAATACTATAAATGCGAAAGAAAGAGGAGAAATAATTCAGGCATTAAAACAAGTATCAAGACAAAAAAGACCTGAAGATGCACCTTTAAGTTGGATACAATTTGGTGACGAAATTATTGATATTGAAACAGGGGATAGATTTAAAGCAACAAGCAAATATTTTCTAACTAACCCATTACCTTATAAATTAGGTGAAATAGAAGATACTCCAACGATTGATAAAATCTTTGAAGAATGGGTTGGAAAAGAAAAAGTAATTTTATTAAAAGAAATAATGGCTTATTGTATGTTAAGGGATTATCCAATCCATAGAATCTTTTGTTTTTTAGGTGCTGGACTTAATGGTAAAAGTTGTTTTTTAAATTTAGTAAGAAAATTTATTGGGGAAAACAATGTAAGTTCAACAGAATTAGATATATTATTAAATTCAAGATTTGAAATTACTAAACTTCACAAAAAATTAGTATGTCAAATGGGTGAAACTAACTTTAGTGAGATGAATAAAACTTCTATTTTAAAAAAAATTTCTGGTAATGATCTTATTGGATTTGAATATAAAAATAAAAAACCTTTTGATGAAAAAAATTATGCTAAAATATTGATTGCTACTAATAATTTACCTGCAACAACAGATAAAACTGATGGTTTTTATAGGAGGTGGATATCTATTGATTTTCCTAATAGATTTACTGAAAAGATTGATATTTTATCTACAATCCCTGAAATAGAATATAATAATTTATCTTTACAATTAGTTGGTATATTAATTGACTTATTAAAAAATAGAAGTTTTACTAATGAAGGAACAATAGAACAAAGAAAAAAAGATTTTGAAGATAGAAGTAATCCATTAGAAAAATTTATGAAAGAATATGTTACTGAAAGTTTTGAAGGTTATATTTGGAAATGGGAATTTGAAAAAAAGTTAAATGAATGGTGTAAAGAAAATAGGTTTAGGGAAATTTCAAGTGTTGCAATAGGTAAAAAAATGAAAGATTTACAAATTTCACAGAAATTAATGAGTGCTGGAATGTTTGGAGAAAGTAAACAATGGAGGGCTTGGATAGGCATAAATTGGCTAAATAATCAAGATAATCAAGATAATCAAGTGACTTCTACTTATAGTCACATATAGGAAATAAGTGGGGTTTGCCTGTTTATCTTGATTAAGTTGTTTAGAGCCCCTGTACCCCTCAAATTTGAAGTTATTCGGTTTATGAAAAGGGGTCAAAGTATATACTCTACTAACCTACTTTTCCTATGGAAAGGTAAAAATGAGTAAAAATTACTAAATTTTATGAAAAAAATGGAAGAAAAAGTTGAACAAAAAAAGATTATTGATTTTGATAAGGATTTTAAAAAATCTGCAATTAAATGGGGATATGAATTAGGGGTTTTGGTTTTTGTTGATGATAATAATTTTTAGCATTTTGTAACTACTTTTAAATTAATATAAAAGTATTTAAATAACAATATCCTAAAAATATTAAAGGTTAAGGCTCTGGTTTACATCACTCTTTTCCATCCTTAACCTTTATTCCTCCTAAAAAGAGAAAATAAACAAAATGGTAAAAGAACTAGAACAATTTAAAGAATGGGTTGAAAATAAGATTATTAGTCTAAAATTGAAATTAGATCAAGCAATTTTAGAAGAAGATACTGATTATATTAAATCATTTTCAGACTTAAGAAGATTAAAAAGTGAGATTTCTACTTATGAAGATATAAATCAAGAAATTATAAGGAGGTTAGATAGTTAAAATGGATGCTCAAGCAATAATCAATGAATCCAACTTTGAATCAGATGCAGTACATTATGCAAGATTATTATATGGATTGGAAGATAACATGCAAGAAAGAACATTAAAATATTGTAGGAGGTTTAATGGTACTTGGGAAATTGCAGAAAATTAAGGTTTGCCCTTACCTAAAAATTTGTACATGTGAGTGTACTTACGATAGAGGAAATGCACAGTTAAGAAGATTTGATAAATGTAAGTACTGTAAAATAAAAAAGTTTGATAAGTGTAAATTATTGAAACAATCAAAATATTATACTCAACTAAATACAATGGAGGTAAAACAATGACTTTAGATAACTGGAATGATTACACAGGAAAGAGTTGGCTTAAAGCAGAAGAAGTGAAAGGCGAAGATCAAGCATTTGTATGTGTAGGTATTGAAGTTAGTGAAGAAGATAATAGGCCTGTATTAGAGTTAGAATTTGAAAAGGATAGATTCTTTTTCAGTTTGAATGTTACTAACTCAAACAAATGTAAAGAATTTGTATCTACACCTAAAGACTTGGTAGGTAAAAATATTTACTTTAAGAAAGCTCTTGTAACAAGCCCATCTACTAAAAAAGAAGTAGAAACCCTAAGAATTAAAAATATTGCTTAGGATTGGCTTAAAATGGCTCAAAACAATACAATTAAGGTTATGGTGTGGCTTTAATTTCCTCACACCAATCAAAATAAAACAAAAATAAAGAAAAAATGAAACAAATGAGAAAAGACGAAATAATAATAGATATTGAATGTGTTAAAATTATTGGAAAGATTAAAGGTATTAATGAAAAAGTAGAACTTTTAATGGACAAACAAACTTTTTATGAATGGGGGGAGAAAATAAATAAAAAATGAAACAAAATTTAGAACATA
>JAXDCF010000019.1:0-2858 GCA_034678205.1 Patescibacteria group bacterium | reverse complement strand
CAAAAGTTCTCTCAATAACAGAAACATACATTATATTAGTGATGCCCACTCCTCCGACTATTAAAGAAATAAGGGTTAGAGCCACCAATAATAAAGTTATTCCGCTTAAAATCGTATCTATCATAGCACGTGCCTCGGCCATGGTAGTAATTTGAAAATCGTCTTGGTCTGGGTTTGTAATATTATGCCGATCTTCCATTAGTGCCCGGATATCGTCTTTGGTTTGATCAATTTTATTAGAATCGATCACTTCTACTAAAGCACCAATAACATAATCTGTGCCTAAAAATCTTTTTTGCATTGTCTTGGTCGGAATATAGGCAATAGAATCCAAATCAACAAAACCTCCTGCTCCTTGGGATTTAACCACGCCAACAACTTTAAAAGCAACTCCTTTTGTGTAAACATTTTGTCCAATTGCTTCTTGATCTCCAAATAAATTATCTTTAACTTTTGATCCCAAAACAATTACCTCATCTAAGGCCTCTTCTTCTTCGGTTGTATAAAACCTACCTTGAGACATTTCTATTTTTTGGAGATTAACTGCACTAGCTCCATAACCATAAATTATTACGGTTTGATTTTCGTTTTTATATTTAAAAACTTGCTGTCCGGTTACATAAGGAAATAAATCTTTTACATTTGGAAGTTTTTTAATGGCTTCTACATCTTTATTTTTAAAAGTAGTGATATTGTTTCCACCAGCCATAGAAGTTGCACTGCTTATATTCCCCTTGCCTGGTACTTTTACCTCAATTGAAATAGTGTTTGGGTTATAGATATCTAATTGTGTCATCACTAACGCTCTTAATCCCTGCCCAGCGGCCAACATAATAATCAACAAAGCAATACCGATGCTTAAAGCAATAATAGTTAAAATCGTGCGTGATTTTTGACGCATCAAACTTTTAACAGCCATCTCTAAATAATTTCTAAAATTATTCATAACGCAAAGCTTCTATAGGATCTAATAAGCTGGCACGCCTAGCCGGAGAAATTCCAAAAATAAGGCCCACGCCAATAGAAACACAGCAACCCAAAACAATTGACCAAAATGAGATTATAAAATCCCAATTATAGCCCATAATTTGAGCTACGACAGCAACAAGCCAAGAGATAAAAATCCCTAAGATGATTCCGATTACGCCAGAAATAAAGGTTATAAAAATTGTTTCAATTAAAAACTGCAAAATAATATCAGAATTTTTGGCACCCACGGCTTTTCTTAATCCAATCTCTTTGGTCCGCTCTTGCACTGTGGCAAGCATAATATTCATAATTCCAAACCCTCCAACCAACAAAGAAATTGCCGAAACTGCCACTAAAAAAAATTTAACAGCATCTGTAACTTGAGAAATTGCTTCTAATGCTGTGGCACTGCTTCGAATAGAAAAATCGTCATCTACTGAATCTGTAATATTGTGCTGTCTCCTTAATATATCCTCGGCATAAGAAATAACTCCATCGATATTTTCGGCTTTATCAACTTTTATTCTCATAAAACTAATGTGATCAATTCCCAAAAGAAGACTTTGGGCAGTTTTTATAGGAACAAAAATTTCTTTATCTTGGCTTTGAGCCAAACCTCCACCTCTTTTAGTAAAAACACCAATTACATTAAAAATGCTTTTTTTAATTTTTATCTGATTACCTATAGGATCTTGATCTCCAAAAATATCTTTAGCTGCTTCACTTCCAATTACAACCACTCTTGCATTAGAATTGTTTTCGTCATCAGTAAAAAATCTTCCGGTTTCTATTTTTGCATCTTCAACATTAATATAGCTTGGGGTTACTCCCATAAATGTAATAACCGGACTATTCTCATTCCAAGTAATTATATCTGTTCCCTGCACATACATAGAAACTCCCTCAATATGAGGATTATTTCCTTTAATTATTTGCTCTCCGTCTTTATATTTTAAAGTAGTAATTACTATTCCAAAAACCGAAGCGGGTGGACCGTCGGTATCAGATTTTCCAGGCAATACTCCTACTAAATTAGAACCCAAACTTTTAACCTCGTTTAAAATTAATCCTTGTGCAGAAGCACCCAAAGACATCACCACAATCACAGATAAAATTCCAATAATAATTCCTAACATTGTCAAAAAAGAACGCATCTTATTGCTTACAAGCATTCTGTAAGAATTTTTTACTGCTTCGGAAAAATCCATAAATTTACTTTCTTAGTTCTTGGTTTCCGTTGTTAAAAAATTGCCTTTCCAATACCTTAGAATCATTAATAATCTCACCATCTTTAATGGTAATAATTCTTTCCGCATGATCGGCAGTATATTTTTCGTGAGTAACCAAAATAATTGTATTGCCTTTTTGATTTAATTCTTGCAATAATTTCATTACCTGATATCCGGACTTAGAATCAAGATTTCCAGTTGGCTCATCTGCAAAAATAACCTCTGGATTATTAACCAACGCTCTTGCAATAGCCACTCTTTGCTTTTCTCCTCCCGAAAGATTAGCGGGACTATAATACATCCTATGGTCTAATCCAACTTCGCCTAATATTTTTTTAGCTCGTAAAATTCTCTCGGCATTACTAACCCCAGAATAAATCATTGGCAAAATTACGTTTTCTAAAACATTAGACCGATTTAATAAATTAAATGATTGAAAAATAAATCCTACTTTATGACTTCTCATTTCTGCCAACTCATCATCTGTTAATCCACTCACCTCTCGATCTTCAAAAAAATATTGACCACTTGTGGGTTTATCTAAAAAACCTAAAATATGCATTAAGGTCGATTTACCAGAACCAGAAGGCCCCATAATTGAAACAAACTCTCCTTTTTTAATATCAAAAGTTAAGCCCTTTAAAACATTGGTCACAACTT
>JAXDCF010000018.1:0-4807 GCA_034678205.1 Patescibacteria group bacterium | reverse complement strand
GGTTGTAAGTTAAGAAGAATTGATTGAAAATAATCAAAAATAAGCCTTAAAAGAGGAAAAAAGGCTTATAAATTGGGCAAAAACTTGACTTTTTTAAGAATTTAGGTAAAATAGATTTGTTAAATTTAAAAACGCTATTTTTCTAAAATAGCGACTCTACTTAGATACTAATTAGAGTACTAAGTAAGAATAATCAATAATAAAAAATAAAATAAAATAAAATTATGGCAGAAGTTTTTGAAAGAACAAAACCGCACCTCAACGTAGGTACGATTGGTCACGTTGATCACGGTAAAACGACACTCAGTGCCGCTATTTTGCACTGCTTGTCATTAAAAGGTGGTAGTAATATTAAGGCTAAATCAGTAGATCAGATTGATTCTGCTCCTGAAGAAAAAACTAGAGGAGTGACAATTAACATTGCTCACTTAGAGTATGAAACAGAAAAGAGACACTATGCTCACATTGATTGTCCGGGCCACGCTGATTATATTAAAAACATGATTACTGGTGCAGCTCAGATGGATGGAGCGATTTTAGTTGTTGCTGCAACTGATGGTCCTATGCCTCAAACTAGAGAACATATTCTTTTGGCTAAACAAGTTGGTTTACCATCAATTATTGTTTTCTTAAATAAATGCGATATGGTGGATGATCCAGAAATGATTGATTTAGTTGAAGGTGAAGTTAGAGACCTTTTAAAGAAATATGAATTCCCAGGCGATACTTTGCCAATTATCAGGGGTTCAGCTTTAAAAGCTTTAGAAGCTACTAGCTTAGAAGATGAATGGGCTAAAAAAGTTATTGAATTAACCGAACAATTAGACAGTTATATTCCTGAACCAGTAAGAGACACAGAAAAATCATTCTTAATGGCAGTTGAAGACGTGTTTTCAATTGAAGGAAGAGGTACAGTTGCTACTGGCAGAATTGAAAGAGGTGTGATTAATTCTAACGAAGAAATTGAAGTAGTTGGAATCAGACCAACAGCTAAAACAACCGCTGTTTCAGTAGAAATGTTTAACAAATCTTTAACCAGAGGACAAGCCGGAGACAATGTTGGTATTCTTCTTAGAGGTTTGAAGAAAGAAGATATTGAAAGAGGACAAGTTTTGGCAAAACCAGGATCAATTACTCCTCACACAGAATTTGAAGCCAAAATTTATGTTTTAACTAAAGATGAAGGTGGTAGACACACACCATTTTTTAGTGGATATAAGCCTCAATTCTTTATCAGAACAGCTGATATTACTGGAGATGTAGTTTTGGCTGCTGGCACAGAAATGGTTATGCCTGGAGATACAGTAGATGTTTCAGTTAAATTAATTGTACCAGTTGCTTTAGAAGAAAAATTTGGTTTTGCTATCAGAGAAGGAGGCAAAACAGTTGGAGCCGGTACAATTACTAAAATTATTAAATAGAATTTAATAAGATGGCAACAGTGAAAAAAACAGAAAAGAAAGAAGTAATGCCTCGGCTTAGAATAAAGTTGCGTGCTTATGACCATAAGGTTATTGATAAAAGCGCGGAACAAATTATTGAAATGGCTTTGCGTAATGGCGTAAAAGTGGCCGGTCCCATACCCTTGCCTATAGAAATAAGCAAGTTTACGGTTAATCGTTCAACCTTTGTGCACAAGAGCGCACGCGAGCAATTTGAAATGAGGATTCATAAAAGGATTATTGATATTTTAAGCCCTAACGCTAAAGTGGTGGAGGCCTTAAAATCTCTCACTTTGCCTGCTGGAGTTGATACAGAGATTAAAAGTATTCTTTAATATTAATCTAAAATCAAAATACGATTAAAATTTTAAAATAGAGATATATACATTGTTACTAGCTTACTGGGCTGGTGCCCAGTTTTTTATTACCGATTAAAATTATGAAATGCATCCTAGGAAAAAAAATAGAAATGGCACAAGTTTTTGATGAAAACGGAAATGTAATTCCTGTAACTTTGGTAATGGCAGGTGATTGCAATGTATTACAGATAAAAACAAAATCTAAGGATGGATACGAAGCAATTAAAATCGGATTTGAAAACTTAGCAGAAAGAAAAATAAAGAAAACAGGTACTCCTTTTAGATATGTTAAAGAATTTAGAATTGATACTTCGGCCTATAAGGTTGGAGATGTGATTGATAATTCTATTTTTAATTTAGGTGAAAAAATAAAAATTGCTGGCATTTCAAAAGGAAAAGGATTCCAGGGTGGAGTTAAGAGATATGGATTTTCTGGAAAACTTTCATCTACTCATGGTAATAAACACGAACACAGAACCATTGGTTCTACTGGTTGTGCCACGCCGTCTAGAGTTTTGAAAGGTAAAAGAATGCCTGGCAGAACTGGAAGCGATAGAGTAACTGTTAAAAATTTAGAAATTGTGAAGATTGATAAGAAAAATAAAATTATTGCAATTAAAGGAGCGGTTCCAGGAAGAAGGGGGACACTTTTAGAGATTAGAACTGTTAAATAGAATTTATGAAAAAAATAGGTGCAAAAAAAGAGAATACGGTAAAAGGAGTAAGCAAAACCATTGTGGCGGATTTGCCTAAAACAATTTTTAATATTCCTATGAATTCTAATTTGGTGCACCAGATTATTACTTCACAATTAGCCAATCGAAGACAAAATATCGCACATACTAAAAGTAGAGCCGATGTTTCTGGTGGAGGCATTAAACCATGGAGACAAAAAGGAACTGGACGAGCCAGACACGGATCTATCCGTTCTCCTTTGTGGGTTGGTGGTGGTGTTGCTTTAGGACCTAGAAACGATAAAATTTTAACCAAAGTTATTCCTCAAAAAATGAAGCAAAAGGCTTTGATGATGGTTTTATCTGCCAAGGCAAACGATGGCTATGTGGTTGCATTAGATGAAATTATAATTGACGAACCAAAAACAAAAAAAGCAATTGAGTTTTTAAATCAAAATTCAATTAACGGAGAAAGTTGTTTGATTGTTTTGCCAAAAATGGACAGAAAAGTGATTTTGGCTATGAGAAATATTCCCAAAGTAGCAACTATTCAAGCCAAGGATTTGAATTGTTTAGATTTATTATCTCATCGATATGTAGTGATTTGCAAAAAAGGAATCGAAGAAGTGAAAAAAACATTTAAAAGAACCGAAAAAGAATAAATATGGCAATAAATATTTTTGGAAAAAAAGAAAAAGCCGAGAAAAATGAATCAACTAAAAAGGTTGATTTAAAGCCGAAGGCTGAAACCAAAATTAAAGAAGTAGTTAAAACTACTAAGAGTTTGCCTGCAAAAAATAACGAGGCCTGGAAAGTATTAAAATTTCCACACGTTACAGAAAAAGTTTCTTCTATGGCGAGTGATAATTTTTATGCTTTTCAAGTAATGCCAAGGGCGAATAAACCAGAAATCAAGAAAGCAATTGAAAGCGAATACAAAGTTAAAGTAGTGGATATTAAGATAATTAATATTCCTAGAAAAAAAGTACAGAGAGGTAGAATCCCTGGTTTTAAGAGTGGCTGTAAAAAAGCTTTGATTAGATTGGAACAAGGACAAAAAATAGATATAATTACTCAATAGTATGATTAGAAGACAACGAATGGACAATTTAAAAGTTTTAACTAAAAACAAAAAGCCAGAAAAGTCGCTTATAGTTAGAGTTAAAAAAACTGGTGGACGCGGGAGTAATGGTAGAATAACTTCTAGGCATAGAGGTGGAGGAGCAAGAAAGCTTTATCGTTTGGTTGATTTTAATCAAGACAAATTAGATATTTTAGCAGAAGTTATTTCTATAGAATATGATCCTAACAGAACAGGATTTATCGCTTTATTAAAATATGAAGACGGAGAAAAAAGATATGTTTTAGCTCCACAAGGATTAAAACAAGGAGATAAAATTATTTCAGCTGAGAAAGCTGAGGCCAAACCAGGCAATAGAATGCGTTTAAAAAATATTCCTGAAGGATCAATGATTTATAATTTGGAATTAGAGCCAGGGCGAGGAGGAAAATTAGTAAGGTCTGCTGGATCGGGTGCAACAATTTTAAATTACGATACTGAATCAGGATATTGCAACATTAAAATGCCTTCTTCGGAAATACGAAAAATACCAGGAGAATGTTTTGCAACTATAGGCGTGGTTTCTAATTCAGAATACAGATTTATAAGATGGGAAAAAGCAGGTAAGAGTAGAAAAAAAGGAATTCGTCCTCATGTAAGAGGTATTGCAATGAATCCTTGCGATCATCCTCACGGAGGTGGTGAATGTGGAGCCCCGATTGGTATGCCTTACCCAAAAACTCCTTGGGGTAAACATGCTTTAGGAGTTAAGACAAGACGAAGGAATAAATGGACAACCAAATTAATAGTTCAAAGAAGAGTTAAGAAAAAGAGAAAATAAAAGTAAAATAAATAAAATCATTAATTGAATTTTTGCAGAGCTATATAAGCGAAGCAATATTTAACCAAAGGGTTCACCCTGTTAAATAATTTTAAAGACAGGGCGTGGTAAAAAGAAGTTAAGTTTAACGGTCGTAGGCTTAATAGAAACATATTAAAGAAATAATAATTTAAAATTAAAATTTTAATAAAATTAAAATTTTATTTAACAGGGTAAATGTCAAAAAGTTTAAAAAAAGGTGCCTATATTGATGAAAAGTTATTGCAGAAAATAAGCGGACTTAAAGCTGATAGCGCATCAACAGTTAAAACTTGGTCAAGGTCATCTACGATTGTTCCAGAAATGATTGGGTTTATTTTTGCTGTCCACAATGGAAAAGATTTTATTCAAGTGAGAGTAACCGAAGAAATGGTGGGTCATAAATTAGGAGA
>JAXDCF010000017.1:0-3254 GCA_034678205.1 Patescibacteria group bacterium | reverse complement strand
TATTAAGGTAACTATTTTGGCAACTATTCATAATGAGCAGAAAGGTATTTTTAAAATAAATAAAAATAAACAGGTTTTAGTAAAAAAAGAAAAAACCTTACCCATAGTTAAAAAAAACGAACTAGGGAAGAAAAATTTTAACAACACCTTTTCTAAAAAGGACACTCGTTTGGAGAAAAAAAACGAGATTAAACTTAAAGAACAAGAAGATGAGAAAGAAGAAGAAATAGAAGAAATAAGCCCTGACATCAGAAGAAATGCATTAGAAGCCAAAGAAGCTGAGCGTCAAGCCATTGAGAAAGAAGAGGAAAATGAAAAAATATTTGAAATTCCAGCATTTTTAAGAAAAAATAAAAAAAATAAATAAATTCACCCAGTTAAATAATTTTAAATTTGAGTTATATTATGAACAATGAAAGCAACCCAAAAACTAGAAAAACAATAAAAGTCAAGAGTATAATTAATTTAAAATTACGATTTAAGTTTTACTTAAATCGTATTTAACCGGGTAAATGAAATTAGAAGTTAAAAAAGCTATTTTTCCTATTGCGGGATTAGCAACCAGATTTTTGCCGATTTCAAAAGCGGTTTCTAAGGAATTAATTCCTTTGGCTGATAGGCCCTTAATCCATTATACGGCCGAAGAAGCTATTTTATCTGGCATAAAACAAATTGAATTTGTAACTAGACCTGGGCAAAAAGAAGTTTTAAATTATTTTAAAAAAGATATTGATTTAGAAAAAAGATTAGAAGAAAAAGGAAAAACAGAAGAATTAAAAGTTTTAAAAGAATTACAGATTGTTTTTGGAAAAATAAAATTTTCTACTTCTTTTCAAAGAAGTGCGCATGGAAACGCAGACGCAATTTATAAGGCCAAAAAATTTGTGGGTAAAGATGCTTGTGCTGTTAGTTTTTGCGATGATATTATTGATTCTGAAACTCCTGCCTTAGCCCAGATGATAGAAGTTTTTAAAACTTGTCGTAGTCCGGTTTTTTGTTTAAAAGCAATGCCCAAAGAAGAGCTTGTTCATTATGGAGTAGTGGAGGTTGAAAAAATTGCGAATAGTTTTTATAAAATTAAAAAAGTAGTTGAAAAACCAAAGCCCGGACAAGAACCTTCAAATTTAGCCGTAGTGGGAAGATATATTTTAACGCCAGAAGTATTTGATTATTTGGGAACACACAAAGAAATGATGACGAATGATTATTCTATTACGCAAGTATTGGGGCAAATGGCTTCTGAAGAGGGCAAGGCGGTTTATGGCTGTGAAGTAAAGGGTGATTGGTTAGAATGTGGCAACAAAAATCAGTGGCTTGAATCTTTTATGACTTTGATATTAAAACATGCAAAATATGGAGACGATGTCAAAGAATTTTTAAAAAATAAAGACATTTACTAATGATTTACGATTTGGCAATTTTAGGTGGTGGTCCGGCTGGGATTACGGCTGGGATTTATTCAACAAGGCAGGGAATGAACGTTATTTTGATTACAAAAAGTTTTGGTGGCCAAATGACACAAAAAGCAGTGGATATAGAAAATTATCCTGGATTTAAAAAAATATCAGGATTTGATTTGATTGCTAAGTTTGAGGATCAGTTGAGAGATAAAAAGATTGAGATAAAAAACGAAGCAGTTGTTTCTTTTAAAAAAGAAGATAATCTTTTTAAGATTAAATTAGAAAGCGAAATTTTAATAGAATCTAAAACAGTAATTATCGCGGCTGGGTCAGAACCAAGATCTTTGAATGTTCCCGGAGAAAAAGAATTTATTGGTAGAGGGGTAAGCTATTGTACTACTTGTGATGGTCCATTGTTTCAAAAGAAAGATATTGCTATAATTGGCGGAGGAAATACTGGTTTTGAGGCTGCTCTTTTTATGCAAACCTATGCAAACAAAATTTATATTTTAGAATTTGGAGAGCAAGTTAGGGCAGATAAAGAAAATCAAGACAAGGTTTTAGAAATTGAAAAAATAAAAATCATAACAGGAGCACAACTAAAAGAAATTAAAGGAGAAAAATTTGTTAATGAAATAATTTATCTTGATAGAGCCACTAATCAAGAAAAACATTTAGAAGTTCAAGGAGTTTTTGCTCAAATTGGATATCTTCCTGCGTCAGAACTTGTAGAAGATTTAGTTGATTTAAATAAAAAAAGAGAAATCATTGTTAATCACAAAACCATGGAAACAAAAACCCCAGGGTTATATGCTGCTGGAGATGTAACCGACGGATTTGTAAAACAAATAGTTGTGGCAGCAGCTGATGGGGCTAAGGCAGCCATCTCGGCATATAAATATTTACAACAATAAAATGAATAATTCTATTATTGAATCAATAAAAGCTAGAGAAATTTTGGATTCACGTGGAAATCCAACTGTAGAAGTTGAATGTGTTACCGAATCGGGTATTTTTATTGATAGTGTTGCTTCTGGTGCATCTACAGGCGAAATAGAAGCGCTAGAATTAAGAGACGGTGGTCCAAGATTTGGAGGTAAAGGAGTGTTGATTGAAGTTAAAAATGTAAATGAAATTATTGCTCCAAAATTAATAGGAATGGATGTAAGCGAACAAAAGAAAATAGATCAACTAATGATAGAAATGGATGGAACAGAAAATAAAAGTAAGCTTGGAGCCAATGCAATTTTGCCAGTTTCTATGGCGATTTGCCGTGCTTCGGCTGCTTTTTTTAACCAGCCACTTTATAAGCGCATTGCCGATTTGGCTCAAAATAGGAATTCCTTGTTTATACCTAAGGGATTTTTTAATATTGTTAATGGTGGTGCACATGCTGGTACAGATTTAGATTTTCAAGAATTTATGATTGTGCCTGCTAGTGAAAATTTTGCAGAAAATTTAAAAATGGCCTCAGAAGTTTATTATAAGCTCAAAAAGATATTAATTGAAAATTATTCTACTTCAGCCGTAAATGTTGGAGATGAGGGAGGGTTTGCTCCGCCCATTAGTTCGCCAGAAATAGCCTTGGCTTTAATTACTAAAGCAATTGAAAGAGCTAAATATTATTCTAAGGTAAATATTGTTTTAGATGTGGCTGCTTCACAATTTTATTTTAAAGAAAGAAATTATTATAAAACCAATATGGGCGTAATGGATAGTGGGCAACTTATTGATTATTACGAAAATTTATTAAATAATTATTCTATTATTGGAATTGAAGACCCTTTGGCTGAAAATGATTGGGATGGATTTATTGAAATCACAAAACAGCTTGGTAAAAGAATAATGATTATT
>JAXDCF010000016.1:0-11140 GCA_034678205.1 Patescibacteria group bacterium | reverse complement strand
TTATATCAGGAGCCTATAAATACACAAGAAATCCAATGATTGCAGGAGTTATCTTTATAATTTTTGCTGAGGCCTTTTTGTTAATGTCTTTGGGAATATTAGTTTATGGCATTTTATTTTTATTTTTTAATACACTTTATTTTAAATTTTTTGAAGAGCCAGAATTAGTAGAAAGATTTGGCAAAGATTATATTGAATACCGAAAAAACGTGCCGATGTGGATTCCTCGGATTAGACCATATCAGCCAAAATAGCATAATTTTTTAGAATAAAAAAATAAAAGCCGACATAAAGAGTCTGCTTTGGTTTACAAAACAAAACAGAAAGCATATATTATAATTATTAGATAAGCAAAAATTACTAAATATTTATGCAAAATCCTTTATTTTATCTTTTTAGCAAGATGTGGAGATATTCTTATGGAAATCATAAGAATGTGGTTTTGTATATTATTTTATCGATTTTTTCAAATTTGATTTTTGCCTTAGAGCCATTAGTTATTGGACTTTTTTTGAATACTATTCAGCTTCAGGGAGTTGGTAATGGAAATTTAGGGTATTTATTTTTTATATTAAGCCTTTTATTAATTATTGAAATTTTTGTATGGGTCTTTCATGGGCCTTCTAGAATTATAGAAAAAAGAAATGCTTTTTTTGTGCGTAAAAAATATAAAAATTATCTTTTAAATGGGGTGATGGCTTTGCCAATGGAATGGCACGCGGACCATCATTCTGGAGATACAATTGATAAGATTGAAAAAGGAACATCGTCCCTTTTTACTTTTTCAGAAAGAACCTATGAAATCATTGATACGGCGATTGCGTTAATTTCTGCTTTTGGCATTATTTTATTTTTTGATCGTTTGGCCGGGATTGTGGCCATAGCGATAACCTTATTTGTATTTTTTGCTTTAACTTTTTTTGATAAAAAATTAGTGCCTGGCTATGGAATTGTAAATAGGGCGGAAAATAAGATTTCCGAAAAAATATTTGATATTTTGAGCAATATTACAACAGTTATAATTCTTAGAGTAGAGACCTTGGTTTTAAAATCGATTAACAAGAGCATAGAGGCGCCTTTTAAGCAGTTTGATAAAAATAATATTATAACGGAATGGAAATGGTTTTTTGCTTCCTTTTTTGGAAGAATTGCTACTGTGGCAGTGGTGGGCATTTATATTTTTTCTAATCTTTCAGCCGGCACCATTCTTATTGGCACGATATATATTCTTTATGGATATATAAATCAAGTGCGCAATACCTTTTTTAGGTTTGCTTATTTATATAATGAGATTGTTCGCTATCGTGCTTCGGTTGGCAATTCAGAGGAGCTTTCAAAATATTTTTATTCAACTGCCTTAACTGGAGATAAGCGATTGCCTAAAAATTGGTCAAAAATAAAGATCGAAAATTTAGGATTTTCTTACGAGACAAAAGATAACGCAAAACTACATTTAGATAACATCTCTTTTAATTTTTTAAGAGGAGAAAGAATTGCTTTGATTGGTGAGAGTGGTGGAGGCAAGACCACTTTTCTTAAAATTATGCGTGATTTATATCAACCCCAAAATATTAAACTATTTATTGATGATAAATTAATTTCTGATGGTTTTTCTAAGATTAGCGATTCTATCTCTCTTATTCCTCAAGATCCAGAATTGTTTGCTACAACTGTTAAGGAAAATCTTACTTTGGGTGTGGAGTATCCAAATAAGCGATTAAAAGAATTTACAGATATGGCTTGTTTTACTCAAGTTATTGATCGTTTACCAAACAAATTAGAGTCATCTATTTTTGAAAAGGGGGTAAACTTAAGTGGCGGAGAAAAACAACGCTTAGCACTAGCGCGAGGACTGTTGGCTTCTGTAGACAAAGACATTATTCTTTTAGATGAACCAACGAGCAGTGTCGATTTTCAAAATGAATTAAATGTGTTTAAAAATATTTTTTCTGCATTTCCCATGCAAACAATTATCGCTTCTGTGCACAGATTACATCTATTGTCTTTATTTAATAGGGTTTATTTTTTTGAAGGTGGAAAGATTATTGCCTCGGGAACATTTGAGGAATTAAAGAAAAATTCTCCGGAGTTTAATATTCTTTGGGAAAGATATATTAAAACGCGAGATAACGAAGTATAGCTTAGTAGGGCCTTAAAATAACCCACTTTTAGTGGGTTTTTGTTTATGGTATAATTAACCCGTACATAAAAATTTAATTTTAAAAATATGAAAAAAATAACCTTATTCATAATTTTAATTTTTCTGGTTGGCGGTTTAATGGTTTGGTATTTTATGAATCAGCCAAGTGTTCAAAAAGATATACCAGAACTTATTAAAGTTCAAAATCTTAAATCAAATCAAGAAATCCAAAGCCCTTTTATTATTAAAGGTGAGGCAGTGGGGTCTTGGTTTTTTGAAGCCACTTTCCCAGTAAAATTATTAGACGAAAATGGCAATGTTATAAAGCAAACCTATGCCCAGGCGCAAGGCGAGTGGATGACAGAAAGTTTTGTTCCTTTTGAAAGTATTTTAACTTTCTCAATCCCAAAAGATCAAAAGGGAACTCTTGTTTTACGAAAAGATAATCCTTCGGGATTGCCAGAAAATGATAAAGAAATTAGAATTCCAGTAATTTTAAAATCCACGGAAAAGCAAGCCGATTTTTTTGAAATAGGAAATCTTGTTAAAGATAATCCTGGCTTGAAATCCGGAGTTTGGTATGTGGTTTATGAAGAGCAGGGAGCTCCGGCATTATATAGCGAGCTTAAATTTAGCTCAGACAGTGCTTGCCAAATTGGATCAACTTCGCAATCTTGCAGTTCAGTAGCATTAGAAGCAGGAGATAGAGTTGAAATTACGGGTTGGAAAATAGACAATGCGGTGGTTGTTAAAAATATGCTGATTCAAAAAACATCCGATCAGATAAGAAAGATAAAATTATATTATTATAATCCGGAGTTAGATAAAGATGATACTGGAAATGTAACGTGTAGCAGAAAAGGATTAGTAGCAGTAGACCGAGAAATTCCTTTAACTATTACACCAATACAAGATGCGATAAAGCTTCTTATTTCTGGCAATCTAACCAGTGCTGAAAAATCAGAAGGCCTTACCACTGAATATCCTTTGGCTGGATTTTCTTTGAAAGCTGCTTCAGTAAATAACGGCGTTCTTACACTTACCTTTGAAGATTTATATAATAAAACCAGCGGTGGATCATGCCGAGCTGGGATATTATGGTTTCAGATTGAGGCCACAGCAAAACAATTCACAGAAGTTAAGCAGGTTAAATTTATGCCAGAAGAGCTTTTTCAGCCATAATATCAGGGGGGCTGAAAATAGTTAAATTTTGTATTGTGCAAAAAAATGATTATAAACTACTCAAACACAATAGACCCGTTGCTTAAAAATATTAGAACAAAAATTTTTGAAGAGTCCTTAATACAAAAGGAGAGTTTGGTTTTAGATGTTTGTTGTGGAACAGGGGATCAAGCTTTTTATTATGCAAAAAAGAGCGATTATGTTTTTGGAGTTGATTTGGATTCTCGCATGATCGATTTGGCCCAAAAAAGAAAACAACAAACAAAAAACAATAACCCAAATTTTATAATCTCGGATGCGAGCAATTTGCCTTTTCAGGATAATTATTTTGATTTAGTTTCAATTTGCCTTGCTTTACATGAAAAAAATCAAAAATTAATAAATAAAATAATTTCTGAAATGAAAAGAGTTACTAAAAAAGGCGGAACAATAATGATAATTGATTATAACGTGCCATTGCCTATAAATTTATTAGGCTTATTTATCAGAACGATAGAGTTTTTTGCTGGGAAAGATCATTTTAATTGTTTTAATAATTATATTAAATTAGGGGGGATAGATAAAATTTTAAAGCAGAATAATTTGGAAGCAAAGGAAAACCTTTTTCTTATGCATCGAATAATCAAATTGGTTAAAATTATAAATTAAGCTGTTTTTATTAAAAATATTTTTATTATTTTTACTTGACAAGTAGTCGTTATGAATATATACTCATAATAGATAGAGATACTAGTCCTATCTCTGTATAAGAATCAATAAATAATAAATATATGCCAAATTTAGATAAAACAGGGCCCGCAGGAATGGGTCCGGGAACGGGTAGGGGTATGGGTCCTTGTTGTGGGGGAATGGGTTGTGGTTATTATGGACGAGGTATGGGAGGTAGAAGATTTTTTACTAAGAAAGAAGAGGCGGAATTATTAAAAGAAGAGGCGAAAAATTTAGAAGAAGAATTAAGGGCGGTTAAAGAAAGGATTAGTGAGATTGGTGATTAAGAAAAGACCCGCTCTTTAAAAAGAGCGGGTTTAATTTATTAATTAATAAAATTAAAAATGAAAATAATAAAAATAGGAGCAACTTGGTGTAAGGGATGTAAAATAATGGGGCCGAGATGGAAAGAAATAGAATTAGAGAACCCTTGGCTTGTAACCGAATATTATGATTTTGATCAAAACCAGGAGATTATTAAAAATTATAATATCACAGCTATGCCATCTTTTATTTTCTTAGATAAAAATAATAATGAAATCTTGCGTTTAAGCGGAGAAGTAGATAAAATAAAATTGATAGAAGCAATTAATCAAAATAAAGATAAATAATATGGTTAGGCCGTTTAAACCTAGGAGGCTTTGTTTTAATCCAGAGGTTACATACTTTAAGCCCAGGGCGATACCTTTATCTTCTTTAGAAGAAGTTGATTTAAGATTGGATGAATTGGAAGTTTTGAAACTTTGCGATTATGAAGAATTAGAACAAAAAGAAGCTGCTAAAAAAATGAAAATTTCCCAAAGTACATTACAAAGGATATTATCTTCGGCGAGAAGAAAAATTGCAGAAGCACTAATAGAAGGCAAAGCTATAAAAATTAGTGAGGTGATAATTTAAATAAAAATATGAATGAAAATCCAATTAAAAATTTAAACGAATTTATAGAAAAAATAGACCAAATGAAAAAGCAAGATAAAATGGATTTGTCATCTGATCAAGATTTAAGTCTTGCCATTATGAATTTAATTAGCATAGAGGAACATCTCGTTTTTTCAGGAGCCAAAACCGATAAAACAAAATATTATGATTTAGTAAAGGATGTTAGAGAAATAAGGAAAAATCTTCTAAAAAAAATAATTAAAGACTATGAGGGCGAGGTTTGGTGTATTTCCAAACACCTATTAGCCGCTTCAATGAGATTAATGGAAGTAGGTTCAAAACAATTAGGAATGGGTAAAAAAGAGGAAGCTTACGATTTATTTAATAAAGCGTATTCGCTTTACTCCTTATTTTGGGCAATTAATATGAATCTTATTGATGTTGGCGATGTTAAAAAGATAGATGATGGCGCTTTGAATAAACAGGATAAAGAAAAAATGGGCTTTTTGGGCAAATTAAAAGATTTAGTTAAAAAGGCCACAGATTGTTGTATAGAATAGGATACAATCGATTGGAACAATTGACCTCCGATCATTGTAATAAAAGTAGAATCGGAAAATATATTCATTAAGCCGGCTCTTTGAGCCGGTTTTGGTTTGTGATATAATCAAAATATGAAAAATGAAAAAATAATTGAATATATAAAACAATCCTTCGATTCCGGAAAAACAGAGGAGGAAATAAAAAGCAATCTTTTGAGTGTCGGGTGGGTGACCGGGCAGGTCGAAGAAGCTCTGGCTTTTTTGAGAGATAATCCCAAATTTAAAAAAAGAAGCTTAATTCAAAAATTATTCTTTGGTTTAATTAGTATTATCACGAACATTGGCTTTATTGTTTTTGTGTTTGGTAGTGGTCTAATGTTTTTTTTCGCCCAATCATGGATATTTCAATTTCGTCTAACGATTCTGTTTGCCGTTGGTGTTTGGGCCACTTTGATAAAGAATTTAAGTTTCGCCGATTTATTAAAAAAGAATACTTTATTAGTTAATAGAATTTTAATTGTTATAAGTTTACTTATAATTGTTGGTGGGATATGCGGTTTTTGGGAGTTTACTCATCCCGAAATTAAATTCTATAGAGCAAATGGAATATCTATTATTCAACAATCCAATGATTTTAAGCCCTGTAAAAATGTTCCTTTTGTAAATTACGAAAATGAAAAATACAAGACTATTCAAATAGGCAAACAATGCTGGATGCAAAAAAATATTAATGTCGGGGAGATGATTAAATTGGATGAAGGAGTTGATATAACAGATGGGAAAATACAAAAATATTGTTCTGGTGATAGCGAATCAGCTTGCGATGATTCCGGAGGATTATATAATCGTTTCGAAGCAATGAAATATAGATTAGAAGAGGGTACGGTCGGAATTTGCCCTAATGGTTGGCATATTCCTACACTTAAAGAGGTGAAGGAGATTGATCTTTATTTTGAATGTGGTCGGCAGGGTGATCGTGCCTGTGCCGATAGAATGCATCAAAAGGCTCAGAGGGGAGGGTTTACACAAGATGATTTATCCTTTTTTATTTCTACGATGGAACAACCGAGCATTAAACAAGGGACAGTTTCTTGGAATACCCCAATAAGATTGCCAGTAAAATGCGTTATGAACAGCAATGCTGAAATATTAACCCCATTACCTAAATTAAGTGGCCTAGGAACAGCAGAGAGTCCGTATTTAATAGGTAAGCTAGAAGATTTCGCAGAAATAAATAAAGACCTAAAAGCATATTATTTCCTTACAAATGATATAGATGCTTCCGTTACTGAAACTTGGAAAAGTGGCGAAGGATTTTTACCTGTGGCCCCATATTTTTACGGAACCTTCGATGGAAATAATCGCGTTATTTCTAATTTGCATCTCTCTAATTTAAAGTATAATGAAGTAGGTTTGTTTTCTAATAGTAGCGGAACGATTAGAAATTTAAAATTAACCAATGTTTATATCTTTGGAATAGTAACAGGTGGAGTAGTTGGCTTTAATAATGGATTAATTGAGAATGTTTCCGTGCAAGGTGAAATAGATGGCAGCAATGAAATTGGAGGAATCGCTGGAACTAATATCAGCGGAACAATTAGATATACATCGGCCGATGTTTCTATTTCTGGAGATATTATGATAGGAGGAATTACCGGTAGCAACGCAAACGAGATAAGAGACTCTTATGTTTTAATAAATTTAAAAAAGGTTAACGGAAGAAAAGGTATGGATGAGGAAGCTGGGTTATTGGTCGGCGATAACCGAGGAAAAGTTATTAATTCTTACGTAGCGACAAGCAAGCCGACTTCCAAAAATTTTTACTTAGCTGGCAATAATGAAAAAGGGAATTATAATTCCTATCTTTTTGATTTTTATAAAAACAACCAATTTAGTGCGATGGGATACGATGATGGTTCTAATTTATATCTTTTATCTAAAAATAGCTTTAAAGATAAAAATACATACAAAAACTGGGATTTTACCAATGTTTGGAATGCCCCAGATTTAAATGTAAATAATGGTTACCCAACTTTAAAAAATAGATTAATAAAGGAAGAGATAAAAAATATAGTAAAAGAAGTGGGAGTAAAAATTTCTGCCGAGGCAATAGTAGACAATTGGGGCGATACCGAGCTTAATTTAAAATGGGATAGAGGCGAGTCCCCATATGTAATAATTTTAAGAAATGATAAAGAAATTCCAGACCCTAAAAGAGCCGATATAGTTTATTATGGTTCGAAAGAGAGTAGTATTGCTTATTCTTTGTACGGTCTTTATTCAAAAAAGAATGAGAAGATTTGTTTTTCTATTTTTGGGGTTGATTCTGATTTTAAATTAAACGGAGTTAGTAGTTCTACTTGTTTCGTGCCAGATTACAATGTTTTTTTTAAAAAAAGTGATAACCATCTTTTTGAAACAGCGCTTTCCGCGAAAAAAGATTCATTCTGTGATCATATAACGGACGCCGACTTAAGAGATGTTTGCTATGTTAATGTTGCTGACAAAACACAAAGTTTAATGCCTTGCGATAAATGTAGTAGCGATTCTAAATATCTTTGTTACGCCATGATTGCTTCCATGAAGAACGATTTAACTATTTGTGACGGTATACCGGATATAGATTACAAGAACAATTGTTATAATGAAGTTGCTTCTTCAAGTAAGGATGTTTCTATTTGTGAAAGAATAACGATTATAAGCCAAAGGGATAGTTGTTATTATAATTATGCAGCAAAGAATGAAGATCCTTCTGTCTGCAATAAAATAACAAAAGTTTCAGATTTGAACGATTGTCTTTCTAATGCAAGCAGAAATAAATAGGCTTTAAAATAATTATAAATAAATATAATAAAAAAATGGAAAATGAAATTGATATCCCAAAACCTACAATCGGATTTTGGCAAAAAGTGAAGAATTTTTATAGCAATTACGCCATTATATTATTTTTGGGGCTGTCCGCGCTCTATTTATTGGGTTCATTTTATAGGATAGCTAATCATGTTGGATGTAGTGATGAAATCACTGCTTACTTACTCCAATATTTAATTGTCGTGATTCCTCCCTTTTTAATTGTTTATTTCTTCATTTTTTTGGAGCGAGGGAGAAATAGATTAATAGGGAAAGATTTAACAAGCGGTTACGTTTATTCACTCCACGTCTTTTTATTGTCAATTTTTTATTTAGTATTTTTAGCTATCAACTATATGGCCTTTTTTTCGCAGTCCTCTTGCGGTAAATTTGGAGACGAGTATAGTTGGTTCATGATTTTAATTGTTGCGAGCCTTATTTATCTATATGGTGGGTATATGGCTATAATGTTGCTGACTTGGATTGTAAGGTTTGTAAAAAGATATAGCAAGAAAAATGATAAATAAAAAATGGCTTACATTTTTATTTTTAGCGACGATTTTGTGTTGTTTGATTTGGCATTTTAATCAAAAGCCACCGCTTATAGATGATTGGCCTTCAGAGTATTTGGTTACTACTTCTTCTACTGTTGACGGAGATTTATTAATGGTAAAAAATGTAAGAAATTTTCGATATGATCAAGAAGGAATCGTGACTAGTATTAATTATTATGATAAGACCTATAATTTAAGTGATTTGGTAAAAGTTTGGTATATTTATGAGCCATTCGGATACGCGGCCCACAGCCTTCTAAGCTTTGAATTTAAAAACAATATTTTTTTAACCATTAGCATTGAGGCCAAAACTAATAAAAAACAAACCTACAATGCATTTGCTGGAGTTTTCAGGACATATCCTTTGATGTATGTTGTAGCCGATGAAAATGACGCAATTATACTACGTGCCAATGTTCGCAAAAACCAAGTTATTCTTTATCCAACAACATTTTCTCCGGAAAATACAAGAGATTTATTATTGGAAATGTTAGGAGAAGTCAATAGATTGAATGATAATCCTAAATGGTATAATACAATTACAGCCAATTGCACTTCTTTAATTGTGGATCATATTAATAAAGTTAGTTCTTCTAAGATTCCGTATTCCTGGAAATTAGTCTTTGCTGGTTATGCCGACGAGGTTTTTTATGATGCCGGGTTATTAGATACAAATTTATCTCTTGAAGAGGCTAAAAAGCAATATAATGTTACGGAATTATCTAAAAATGCTGGAGATGTGAGCGATTATTCTATTTTAATAAGAAAAAATATACAAAAATAATTATGGATCAACAAACCCTAAAAGAGGATAAAGAAGGCATTAAGGCAAGCATGAATAAATTTTATAAACCAAAATTCTTATTGAGCTTCTTTTCGGTATTAACTTTAGTCTATTTTATTATTGAATATTTTAAAATAAGCAATGACAGGAGTTGTGGAAGCATCTCTTATTATTTTTTTGATTATTGTTTATTATTTTTAGCACCTTTTCTCATGATTTATTTTTTTATCTTTTTGGAGAAGAAAAGAAAAGTTAGGTTAAATAAAGAAAAAGAAATAAGCCAAATTGATGTATTGCAGTATTTTGCCGTGAGTATTTTTTTGCTAACATTTTTATTTATGAATGTCGTTGCTTTCTATGACGCTCCGAATGGTTGTCCAAATTACTACGGTTTTCATTTTCAACTTTACGATATTCTTTATATGTTTGTTTTTTTTGGATTTGAATGGCTTTGTGGAATATATGCTGGGATTATGATTTTGGTTTGGATTTATAGATTTTTTGATCGTTTTAAGAAAAAATAAATCATTTATAAAAATATGAAAAAAAGACATCAAAAAGGATCAATGTTAATGCCAGTAATTGTATTAGTGGGTGCAATCGTGGTTATAATTTATAGTTATAATTTTTTAACCCAAAATACCTCTTTTTTTAATCAATTTAAATCTTCAGAAAAACCGGAACAAAATTTACAAAAACAGCCAAATATTTCCTATTCTTTGAAGATTGATTCTCCCAAGGCGGGCGATAGGCTCTATGTTGGAAGTGTCTGTGAAATTAATTGGACCTCTCAAAAAATCAATGCAGTTTCTTTTTATCTAGCAAGAGAGGGGAGTAGTGATGTGGCAGAGATAATAATTGAAAAAATACAAGCTTCTACTGGCAAGTTTTTTTGGACAATTCCCACGAATAATAGGGATATTAATTTAGGGGGTCAATTTAAAATATTTGCCATATCGGAAGAAATAAGTAATTCTCCAATTAGCGAAACTGGCTGGTTTACTATTACTCCAAACAAGATTACGGATTAAAGATTTAAAAAATACCATGAATTTAAAGGATGTAAAATTATTAATATTTGATTTAGATGGAACACTTTTCCAAACTATAAGGCAAGAAGTTGAATCAGTTAAAATGGCTTTAGCGAGTATGGGTCTTGAGGTTGATAATTTAGAAGAAAAAGTTAAGGGATATATAGGTAAAACCACAGAGGAATCATATAAATCATTATTGCCATCAGATCAATTGCATAGATGGGAAGAATTAGAGGAAAAAGTTTTAAAATATTTTAACGAAGCGATTTTGAAAAACGGAGAATCCTTTCCCGGAGTAATAGAAACACTGCAAGCTCTCAAGCAAAGAGGGTATAAATTGGCGCTTTATTCAAATGCCCCAATTGGATATTTTGAGTATGTTCCTGATTATCTAGGAATTACAAAATTTTTTGATTATGCGGAGTGCGTTGATGAAAATAATTTAACCAAACCGGTATTGATTAATA
>JAXDCF010000015.1:0-2501 GCA_034678205.1 Patescibacteria group bacterium | reverse complement strand
ATTTTCTCTATTTACCCAATACTTCAGCTTCTGCAGTTCATTTCATCGCTTATCAACTTTTTTGCCGACTCCCAAGTTTCACAACTCTTTTTATGAATGCTTTCATTGTCCCAACCGGCGGAGGAATTAATGAGATTGACAAATAAGGTAATTCAAGAATCAAGACCTGGCAGCAATTTTCGAGAAGGGGGAGACGGAGCGAGGGGGCGAGGGGGAGAAAAAGATTAAAACTAAAGGGAAAAATGAAATCTCAAAGACAATTCAAGAATCAAGGCCTGCTGCTAGAAGCCTTGGATTATTTGAGTGGTTTAATGTTTCTGATATCATAAAAATTAATTTTTGGTCCCACTAAGCCATTATTTGATAACCGATATATTCCAGAAATACAGTAAATTATATTTTTTATTTCATATTTACTTCTATTTAAGGAAATTGGTGAATAAGTGGCAATTAGTTCCCCTTCTTTATGCAAAGCATTGTATTTGTTTACTATATCTTCATATCTAATTGGCTCTCTATAATACCTATCAAACATAGATGATGATTCAATAGCAAAATGCTTCCCAACATCCCTAATATATAGCTTCCCATCTTCTATTATTAATTTGTTTGTGAGAGTTGCAGGCCCATTTAGAATTAATGGAGTATACCCATCATAAATTGTGTTTTCTTTATTTATCCCTTTGTTATTTGTATATTCAATTGATTTCACTCTTGTATCAGTTGCATTAAAATAAATTGATTCCTTAGCAGATGAGAGAAATAAATTAGTAAAACTTAGGACGATACAAATGTATAATAAAAATCTTCTTAGTAAAGTCATTTTATGAATTATTAAATAGTAAATGCCGAAAGCTGTGACAAATAAAAAAGCCGCATACATAGGCATTCCCCATCGTTCCCAGTGTAAACCTCTGCTAGAAAGAAGAAACCAATAAATAAATCCACAGGAAAACACAATATTCTGTTTTTCTCTTTTAATAATTAGTAAAAAAATTAATCCAAAAACTCCAAAAAAAGACAATATTACTCCACCATAATTGGTAAATGTTTGGATGTAGTATAATAAATTCCCTCCCCAAGATAATCCATCAGCACCTAGATGAGTACTTCGATTCTCTATTAAAATTCGGGCATAAACATCGTTAAAATTTAGAAAAAGATTGGGACTAATTAAAAACATAGTTAAAATATAAACAAATATTGAAAATATGCTTTGTTTAATTAAAATCTTAATTTTTTTATAGTTATAAACGACAATAACTAAAGCTACCATTCCAAATGAAAACAAAGAAGGATATTTCTCTACTGTTCCTAATGCCAAAGCTATCGACATTAAACCTACATTAAAGTAGGTATTGTGTCTGGTATATTTCAACCCAAATAGCATTACTAAGCAAACAAAGAAAGTTAATGTTATATCTGGTACACCATAATGAGAGTGTTTAACAAAAATTGGGAAAAAGGCAAATAAGCCAGCCATTATGATTCCAAGAATTTCGGACCTAAATCTTCCAATATAGTAAACTAACAATATTGTGAGACTTCCAAATAAAGCGGATATACACCGGGTTATTACATGATAAATTGCACAGTTTTTAGAGTTAATTTCTGGGCTAAAAAAGCTGGTTTTATAACGTAAACTTGAAAAAGCTTTAAAAGCAATGCTTGAAATTTTTTTAATAATATTCCCAGGAGTTTCATAACCAGGAGCTTCAAAAGTTCCCTTTTCTACCATGCTAATTGCTCTATTAACAATGGCTCCTTCATCTGCATGGAGAACATAGGGGTAACCCCAAAAAATTCCATTAAATCTTAAAAAAGTGCCTAAAATTATAAAACTTAAAAGAATAAAAAAGGCAAATTGTTTTTTCATTTTTTAAAACCCCAATTTATTACTTAAATATATAAAATAAAAAATTATATTTAAATTAAAAAAATTTTATTAATTTTCATATTTAGTAATCTTTTAAATAAAATATTATCATATATGCAAACAGTATTCATCTTTTACATTTTATTTTGATTATGATTAAAAAGTGGTAAATAAAAGAAAAGGACATAATATTTAATTTCTTTTTGATCCCAAAGCCTTTTTCGCTACTAATTCCTTAAAATGGGGTTAAAAATATTACTTTTTATCCTTTAAGATGGGAATCCAAGATTACCCTCATTCAAGTTCTATATACTTTTCTCTTCGATCTCTGGATTTATCACTTGTTATTATCTATCTGTGCTTCAATTGCCTTATTTAAACTTATTCTAATTATTCGTTTTTTCGAACTCTTATATGAGAAAATTAAGTAGAATTAGGAGAAATTCAAGAATCAAGACCTGACCCCAATTTTCTTTCACTCATTGCTGATTTCCAGATTCTTAGGTCTTTATGAGTTTTAACAGGTTTTTCCATTTACCTCACCTTAACCTTTAAAAAATTCTTCCTTTGCTCTTGACAATAATTCATTATTGAGTAAAAATTATTATATATTATTGAGTAGAGA
>JAXDCF010000014.1:0-4595 GCA_034678205.1 Patescibacteria group bacterium | reverse complement strand
CAAGACCTTGTCCCCAAAATTTGTGTACTTGGCCATATATCCCACTTCGCACCACCGTGCCTCAATGTCTCTTCGGCCAAGGATTCTCTTTGCACTTCGCTCTGTTGAGCTCAGTGCCTCGCCGTCTTCACGGCTCGGCTTGACAATAATTTTGAGGTGATTATAATGATAACAAATTGGATAGGAAAAGGTCGAAGCTACTATTTTAATTAATTAATTTTTATAAAATTTTTAAGAATAAAAATTCATTTTTATTTAATATTATTTAAATTTTAAATTACTATTATGATAAATAACGAAGAATTAACAAACGAAGAATTATTATCCACTCAATCAGAAGTTGAGCTAAAAACCGAAGCTGTTCGCGATAATTATGAAACCGAGAATTCATTTTCGGATGAAGATTATAGCGATGATTTTACTAATGATGATGAGCCAGAAGACGACGAAGTCGATTTTGGAGACGATGACGATGATCTAGACGACGATGACGACGATCTAGACGAAGATGATTTAGATGACGACGATGATAAAGCCGATGACGACGATTTTGGTGGCGACGAAGAAAATAATTTTTAATTTTTATCTGATTGAAAATATCGGGTAAATAAAAATAAGCAATACTATGGAAAATACAACAGAAAAACGGGAGGAACAAGTAACCCGCAAGTCCAAGAAATCATTAAATATATGGATGATCACGACAATAATTTTTTTAATTGCCACGATTGTTTTAGGATATTTTACATACGATAATTTTAGTAAGTTTGGCTCTTCAATAAAGCCACAAGCTGCTGGAGACTTAGCCATAAAATATATCCAAGAAAATTATGACCCATCAATAACCTTAAACAAGGTTTATGATGGACAAACTTGTTTTTACAAGCTTGGTTTGATGTTTAATGGTAAGGAAGTTGGATCTTATGTATCCACTAATGGAAAATTACTTCTTCCAATTGATGAGGTAGATATTAGCAAGGAAAAATTAGTAGGTAATTTTGAAGAAACCGACGAAGCTACAGCTTGCCAGGAAAACGGTAAGCCAATCGTTTATTTCTTTGGAACATCCGCTTGTCCACATTGTCAATGGGAAAAACCGGTTATCCAAGAAGTAGCAGCTCAATTTGGCGATGCAATTGTTTATAAAGAAGACATTAGTGACGGTGCTTCTCCTTTTCAAAATGCCGAAGTTTTTGCAAAATATAGCGCTCAAGGTAGTGTACCAGCCATTGTTTTAGGATGTAAATATTTTAGAGTTGGCTCAGGAGAATCAACTGGTGCAGAAACAGAAAAAGCTAATTTAACAAGTTTAATTTGTAAATTAACTAATAACCAGCCATCTTCTATTTGTAAATAAAGCTTAGGTAAATTAAAAACACTCTGCTTTTCGCAGAGTGTTTTTTATATCTTTATTTTAATTCAACTGTGGCGCCCTGAAGTAGAGTTTTGGCTTCGCCAAAACACACTACAGGACTGCCCTGAAGTTTGTTGCTATTGGCAATTCTACTTTAGGAACAGCGAATTTAAAATTTACTTTAATTCAACCGTGGCGCCTGCTTCAACAAACTTCTTTTTTAATTCTTCGGCTTCTTCTTTCTTTACGCCTTCTTTAATAACTTGAGCAGCTGTAGCAATTGCGTCAACTAAATCTTTAGCTTCTTTTAAACCCTTTGCAGTAACATCTCTTACTACTTTAATAACTTCTATCTTTTTCTCACCAGCGTTTGTTAGAACCACATTAAAAGAAGATTTTTCTTCGGCTGGTTCACCACTAGCAGCTGGAGCGGCGCCTGCAGCAGCCACCATTTGAGGAGCAGCTGAAACTCCGAATTTTTTTTCTAAGATTTTTACTAATTCAGAAAGGTCTAAAACTGACATTTTTTCTATTTCCTCAACCATTTTTTTAAACTTTTCTGGAACTTCTACTTTTTCTATTTCTTCTGCCATATTTTTTACCCTGTTAAATATTTTACTTCGTAAAATTAAATATTTACGAATTTAATTATTTAGCTTAGGTGATTATACTTATTATTCTTTACTTTGCCTCGCCTTAGCTTTTCAATTATGCTTAGGACGAAGGCGGGTCTATTTCTTCTTACTAATTTCTGATAAGGCACAAACAAAATTTCTTAAATTACCATGAATAGCGCTAGTAAAGTTTGAAATTGGGGCGTTAAGTGTTCCTAATAACATTCCCAATAACTGTTCTTTACCGGGCAACTGGGCTAATTTAACAATCTCTTCTGGGCCATAAAAATCTTTTCCAACCAATCCACCTACTAATTTGGCTTTTTTATTGGCTTTGGTGAATTGATAGATTATTTTACTTGGTGCAATTTCATCTTCATATCCAAAGATGATAGCTATTTCTCCGTTTAATTTCTTAACATCAATATCAATTTTTTTATTTTTAAGAGCAAGGCCTAATAAGTTTTTTTTGGCAATTTTCATTTCATTGCCCTTGCTTTTAAGTTCGTTTCTCACTTCGGTTAATTCCTTTACATTGATACCGCTAAAATCCATAAAAACCATTGATTTTTGCTGTGCTAATTTCTCTTCAAGGACTTTAACCACATTTTCCTTTTTTTCTTTTGTTAAAGGCATATTATTAAAAAATCCGTGGGAATTCCCACAGATCCTTGGTTAATAGGAAAAAAATAATTATAGTTTAATTATTTTATCCTCGGCAGGATTTATTTTAACGCCCGCTTTCACCTAAAGGCTTCGGCGAGGTAAAACCTGCTGTCTGTGGATTATTTATAGGGTGATTATTGCCCAATTTTTCTATTTTGTCAAGATAATCACTCAATTTTACAAATATTTTTAAGTGCAGCCAAATCATCGGCAGTAAGGGATAAGTTGGTATCTTGATTTAGTGGGTACATAATGGCCGAAGGAAAATCTGAATGATTTAGCCCAAGGGCGTGTCCAAATTCATGTGCCAATACCCTAATCAATTTATTTTTATTATTATATTGGTAGATATTTATTTTTTGGCCATTAATATCAGAGATATAAACACCTTGCTCAAATTCTCCTTATCCAAGGTTATTATAATTATCAATATTTAAGTTTAATTTAGCAATCAATTGGTTTAAATTATCAGCCATAACATTGATAGAGGCGCCTAATGAATTCACCTGGCTTGTTAATTGATTAATTTCTTCGTATGTAGTGTTTAAAGCAATTCGCTGTTTTTCTAGTTCTTCATATTTTGGCTGTGGAGCTCCGCCCTTGCTTTGCCAATAAAAAACTTGCTGTTCGTAATTATTTTTTTGTATATTATAGGCCTTAATTTTATTTTGAAGCTCAAGATTTTGTTGATTATATGTTGCAACTGCAATCGTATAATCATTTTTTAATTTATCATATGTTGCTCTGTCCGAGCTAATATTTGTATCAATTTGTTCTAATTTTAGAGTTGATTCTTGTCTATCATCATAAATTAGATTTATCTTTAATTTTCCGTCAGGAGCATAGGCAAATAATTTTTTACCAGCTGGTTCATTCCAAATTTCAATACCGGCTTCTATAATCTCTAAAAAATCTTGCTCAGAGATATCAAACTGGGGATCAATTGATCCAATTGAATAAGTGAGGGTTTTTTGGCAAGGATTTTGTTGCCCAATTAATGGCGATAGAATAGATTGGTAGTTTTCTCCCACAGAATAGATATTCCATCCAAGGACTAAAATAATCAAAAAGACCAAGATTTTATTTAGAGTAGATGTTTTCATATAAATATTTTAGCATATTTTTAAAAATTAAAAAATAATCATTTTATTTTTATAAAAAACAGACCCAAGATTGGGTCTGTTTTTATTTACAGATTTAAACGAGCCCTAGATGCGGCTTACGTTTGTTGCGTTTGGTCCTTTTGGTGATTCGCCTTTTTCAAAAGACACTCTATCACCCACTCTTAACTCTTCGTAGCTTACGCCCTTGAGTTCGTTGCTGTGAAAAAATAAATCTTTTTCTTCGCCATCAACAGTGATGAATCCAAATCCTTTATCTGTAAGGTTTTTGATTGTACCTTCCATGACTATAAAGTTAAATTAAATAATATTTTAAGGTTTTATCCTAAAGTTTAGTTTCTTGAATAAACTCGACTAAATTTTAATAAGTAACTATCTTATAGAATAACGATAACATTTTAAACGTAATCAGTCAAATTTTATTTAATCGGTTTATTTAAATTTTACCGCCCCAAAAAATCTTTTGTTTGTTTTGGATTTGCTGTTTATTTGCATACCAAATGGCTAATTCTGTTATTGAGAAAAAAATAAAAGTATAAGTAATATCACCCATGAAAGAGTTTTTTAAAAATGGTATTCCGGCAAGGTAACACTCTATTAGTCCTGTAAAATTATGTGGATACCAAGCAGTAAAAATCCATACTGCCCCATTAGTTATTAAAAAGAAAGTAATTGTTCCAATTAAACTTATGGGTAATGACCAAAACCATTTTTTATTTTTAATCATCACACCCAAGCCAACAACAAGCGCAAAAGCAAGGTAAACAGCGGATAGTAATTTCCAATCATAAAATCCAATAATCCAATCGGTTAAAAACATAATCATTAAAGGAATAAAGA
>JAXDCF010000013.1:0-4588 GCA_034678205.1 Patescibacteria group bacterium | reverse complement strand
AACTATTTATAATTAAGAACGACTAGTCCTTTATTTATATCTTCTATCATCCTTCTCCCCAACCTCGCTTTTTCATTCCTAATAAAATTTTACTATTTTCCACCAATAAACAAAGAGTTAAAACTTTTTTCATTAAAATATTTTTATATTTAGAATAATATTTAGAGGTTAAACCTCTAAACATTAAATTAAATAGATTATATTTTTAGTTTATAATTAATTAAACTCTTGGTCAACAAAAATCTTGATTTAAAAAAATGCTTGGGCCTCCGAGGCCCAAACATTGGAATAATGTAGAATGAGACAGAGAGGAGGAATGGATGAAACATTAAATTCACTCTCTGTCATGGTGGTTTCCGGGACTGGTTTATCCCCGTTAATTTATCCCCCACGGAATTAAAACGGAGTTTCCGATGGCGTTACTCGCACAGTCAGCATATGGGATTAGATACCCACACTATATTTTGGTTGGATATTGGGACCCACTCTCCTCGTTGCAATAACGAGGCACTGCCACAACGGCATGCCTTCGGCCTACCACAATTAAATAATTAGCACTTTGTAATTTTTTGTCAATTTTAATTTTTCCACATAAATTTCGCACATAAATTCCGAATAAATACGGATTCGTCATAAAACACAAGCAGACGTATTTTTATCCTGCGTAGCTTTATGCGAAGCAGGGCGCCCTTCTAGTTTTTCTGCTTAAATTTAATCTACGACCGCCGGCAGACGGATTCGCCTTCAAAAACTTTTGCTAAAGTTTTTTCAGGCCCGGGTTTTCGCCAGTCGCGAAAACCCTTCGAATCCATATGTTGACGGATTCGCCTCAAAATAAATTTCTGGTGAAATTTTTTTGAGGCCCGCCTCGGGCCCGTCGGCCCTCCGGCTTCGAATCCGTCACTCCTGATTCATCATCATATGAAAAGACCCACTCAAAGAGTGGGTCTTTTCATATGAATGTGAGCCGGCAGACGGATTCGAACCCCCGACCTACTGTTTACAAAACAGTTGCTCTACCACTGAGCTATGCCGGCAAACTTATTTTTTTTCTTCTTTTACTTCTTCTTGCTTTTCTTCTTTAATTTCCAAAACTTCTTTCTTGTTTTCTTGATTTACTTCTACAATCTTCTTTCTTCTATTATTCTTTTTTATATTAGTTTTAATATCTTTCCAATAATCATCTAATTCAATTTTGCCCTTATCTGTTTTCTGTCGCAATTTTAAAAGCAAATCCAGCATTTTATTATCTGCTTTTGTAAATAAATCCCTGGCTTTTAAAATTGACTTCTGTAAAAAGTGATAAAACTCAGGACCTTTATTTTTCCAATAACTAATGGTCTTATGTTTTATTTTTTCTTTTAATTTTCCAACAGGGATAATACTTTCTTTATGTGGTAAGTTTTTTAATTCTGATATTTTTTTAAAAGCAAGCCAAGCCATGGCTAAAAAACTTACAACAAGAATTATACTTACGATTATTTCAAAATTCATAAATTACGAATTTTTTTATCAAAATATTTTCGCCTACTTTAGCGATATAATCATTTATTAAATCTTTAATAACTTTGCTGTCATCCTTTATCCAAGGCTGATTAATTAAACAGGTTTCTTTTTTAAATTTATCTAATTTTCCTTTAACTATTCCGTCTGTAATTTCTTTACTTTTTCCTAATTCTTGTGCTTGTTCAGTATAAATGGCAGTCATTTTTTCTAAATCTTCTGGTAAAATTTCTTCTTCTTTTACGCAAGATGGCTTCATAGAGGCAATCTGCAAACAAATCTCGTGTGCTAAATTTTTAAAATCGTCTGAACGAGAAACAAAATCGGTTTCACAAGATAACTGAAGCATCACGCCCAGTTTTTGATTAGAATGAACATACGCCTCAATAATTCCAGCGCATGCTTCCCTTTCGGCCTTTTTTAAAGCTACAGCCGCTCCACGTTTTTTTAAAATTTCTTTTGCCTTTTCTATATCGTTTTGTGCCTCTTCTAAGGCTTTTTTACATTCCGCGAGAGAAATAGAGGTTTCCTCACGAAGCTGTTTAAGTAAATCTAAATCAGCCATATATTTTTTAAATTATTTGAACGGATGAATTATTTATTCTCCTCCTAATAAAACTTCTTGCATTTTATTTAGAATATATTGTACCGAAGTGTAACCATCATCGTTTCCAGGGATTGGATAATCAACTAAGTTTGGATCAACGTTAGTATCAGCAATAGCAATTATTTTTATCCCAGCCTGTCTAGCTTCTTTAATTGCAATAATATCTCTTTGAATATCAACTACAAATAAAGCGCCTGGCAATTCTTCCATTTCCTTAATTCCGTGAAATTTAAGCGTCAATCTCTCTAACTCTTTAGCCATGGCTAACCTTTCTTTTTTGACATATTTTTTAGCAAAATCGATTTCTTTTGTTTTAGCTTCTAAATCTTTAAAATAATTAATCCTTTTTCTAATTTCTTTAAAATTAGTAAAAGTACCACCAATCCATCTTTCTTTCACATAAGGTGATTTTGTTTCTTTTGCTACTTGTTCAATTAA
Source organism: Patescibacteria group bacterium (assembly GCA_034678205.1). Classification (GTDB taxonomy): domain Bacteria; phylum Patescibacteriota; class Minisyncoccia; order Minisyncoccales; family Minisyncoccaceae; genus UBA6220. The sequence continues at coordinate 2,040 of JAXDCF010000013.1, read as the reverse complement.
ATTTCTTGTGGCAACTTTGGTGCCTACAAATAAAATACTTTTCCCAGCTATTCTTAATTGTTTTATAAAATCCAAAACCTGCTCTAATCTCTCGGCAGTTTGGTCTAAATCAATTAAATAAACTTTATCTTTTTGCTTGGCTATAAATGGCTTCATCTTAGGATGAAGTTTGGATTTTCCATGTCCAAACCCAAGACCGGCCTTAATCATCTCATCAATAGAGATATTGTATTTGGTCTTTTCGTCTGTTTTTATTTCCTTCATTTTCTATTTATTATTAATTAATAACTAACTTTGTGCCGAACACTTTTCTTACGTATTTCACCGTTGGCGAACAAAGTAAAAGTACGGCAACTTCACTGAATATAAATTAAAAAACACCAGTGATTGTGTAATTAAAGATATAGCATAATTAAATTTTTAAGGCAAGAGCAAAAAACTCTCGTAAGTCTCTAAAGAATATAAGCTCTTGATTTATGGTTACTTTTTTGTTATATTGTCTACATAATTTAATAAAACAATATGAAAAAAGATATTCATCCAAAATACTTTGAAAAAGCCAAGATTCGCTGTGCTTGTGGGGCGATATACGAAATCGGCTCTACGGTTGAAAATATGGAGGTGGAAATTTGTTCCAACTGCCATCCTTTTTATACTGGTAAAGAAAGAAGCTCTGACAAGATTGGTAGAGTACAAAAATTCAAAGAAAGAATGTCCAAAAAATCGGAAAAGCCGGTTAAAAAGACACGTGTTAAAAAAACTAAATAACCACTTTCATTGTTTGATCTATGTCTGATGACAATCAAAAAATAAATGCAGTGATTATGGAAATAAGGGCCGGCGTCGGAGGAGAAGAAGCGGCTCTTTTTGCTAATGACTTATATCGAATGTATACTCGCTACGCTCAATTTCAAGGGTGGCGTACAGAAACTTTTGATTTAAAACAAACTGATATTAATGGTTTGAAAGAAGTTGTGTTTGAAATAAGGGGAGACAATGCTTATGATAAATTAAAAAATGAGGCAGGAGTACACAGGGTCCAAAGAGTTCCTAAAACCGAAAAATCTGGAAGAGTACACACTTCTACTGCTACTGTTGCAGTCCTTGCCAAGCCAAAAAGCACAGAGATAAATATCCGACCACAAGATATCAGACAAGAAACCTGTAAGTCCGGTGGCGCTGGCGGACAATACGTTAACAAAAGAATGACAGCCATTAGAATAATCCATATCCCTACTGGTACAGTGGTAGAATCTCAATCAGAGAGAAGCTTACAACAAAACAAAGAAAGTGCTTTAGAAATTTTAGCTGCCCGTTTACTTAAAAAACAACAAGACCAATTAGATCAGCAAATCACTGGCGCTAGACGCTCACAAATAGGATCAGCTGGTAGAGAAGAAAAAATCAGAACCTATAATTTTCCGCAAGACAGAATCACAGATCACCGCCTCAATAAAAATTTTCACGATATTGAAGCTATGATGGATGGGAAAATAGATAAGATGATAGAAAAAGTTTCACAAATGTAAAATAAAAAACCGGGCTCTTACCCGCTTTTTTATTTGACATTTTCTAAAATATAAGCTAATAAATTTTTGTGGGATTGTTTGTGAGGATGAATATTGCGAGTGCCCAAGAACCGTACAACCCTTGGACTATTTTACCTCCTCCAACAAAACCACATTAGATCTTTAAATTCTCTTGATGCGGTAACTCAGAAAAAGCAAATAATTTGCTAAGAGTGGCTGGCCGTTAACCAGCTTGTCGCAGATTCAAACCTGCCCGCATCGTTTTAGTTGCATCAGTGGCCTAGTTGGTCATGGCACCGCCCACAAAGCGGAACTCTCTGGTTCGAATCCAGACTGATGCATCGTAGCTCATTTTTTAAAACAAACATCCAACGTGATGTTTTTTATTTTAAAATACCAACGGATTCGAACGCGCAGGCCTGACGAGGCCGAGCGAGGCCCGAGAAAAATTTCAACAGAAATTTATTCGAGGGCGAATCCGGACTGATGCATTTGCTTGGATGGTCTAGAT
>JAXDCF010000012.1:0-3944 GCA_034678205.1 Patescibacteria group bacterium | reverse complement strand
ATTTTGGCGTAATTGTTTTTGCGCTGATTTTGTTATTGGCATATTTTTATCTTTTTGTTTAGTTTTAGTATATCTCAATATATACAACAAATTTATCAATTACGCAAGCCCCGTAGCAGAGTTTCGGCTTCGCCGAAACACGCTACGGGGCGTATAGCCCTATAGTGTGTTGCCGAAGGCAATTCTACTTCGGGGCAGCCCCGTAAAATAAAAAGTCCTTCGTAAATTCAATAATTAAAACAAAGGAGTTTATGCGCCACATCCTGGCTTTATTATCGCGTCTAATAAAACAAATAATAATATAATGAAGGAGACAATAAAAGAAAGAACAAATCCAAGAATTGGGCCAAGAACAAACAGGAAGAGCTTATAGTTGGGATAGCTTAAAATAAGCATTAAAGCTGTTAGCCCAATCATAATTTTAATAGTTGTGCTCCAGAATTTTTCAAGGAAGAAAAACTCCATTTTTTCAAATATCCAAGAGACAGCCTGCATTTTGATCGTTTTAAAGATAGCACATCTTACAAAATAAACAAGCTTTTGTTTTTTAATAGCTTTTGTTGTATAATACCAATTAATGATTAGTTTTTTGGCTGGTAAAATTATATACAAAGATGATAAAAAAGTTATCCTAGAAAGGGGTGGAATTGGGTTTGAGGTTTTTTTAGCTTCTAATAATTTAGAAAAAATAAATCAAGGAGATGAAACCTATCTTTATACTTATTTATCTGTAGGGGATAAATCGTTAGAATTATACGGATGTTTAAATGAAAAAGAAATGGAATTATTTAGAATCTTAAAAAGTGTTTCTGGAGTGGGACCCAAAACTGCCTTAAGTTTAGCTGTTTTAGGATCTATAGAAAAATTAAAGCAAATATTAGAGCAAGGCAAAATGCCTCCAGAAGCTAAAGGAGTGGGGACTAAAAGGTTGCAAAAAATTTTACTAGAACTTACTGGTAAAATTGAAGAAATAAAAAAAGAGGGTGTTAAAAAAATTGAAAATGATGAAGCTTATGGCGCCTTAAGCGAGCTTGGTTTTAATAAACAAGAAATATCAAGTGCTTTAAACAAGGTTTCAGAAGAAATAAAAAATCCGGAAAAAAGAATTAAAGAGGCTCTAAAATTTTTAGCCAAATGACGATTAAGAGTTTTGTTAGAAAATTAATTCCCAAGAAAGTAATCAATATCTATCATTTAGGGATAGCTTTTTTATCTGCTTTAATTTATGGTTTCCCAAGTAAAAAAATAAAAGTGATTGGGGTTACCGGCACTAACGGTAAGTCCACGGTCATTAGTATTGCTTGTAAGATTTTAGAAAAAGCTGGCTATAAAGTAGCAGCTCTAACTTCCATTACTTTTAAAATAGGCGAAAATGAAGAAGAAAATAAATTAAAAATGACAATGCCTGGACGTTTTGTGATTAATAAATTTTTAAGCGAGGCGGTTAAAGCTAAGTGTGATTATGCAATTATTGAAACAACTTCTGAGGGGGTAGAACAGAACCGCCATAAATTCATTGATTTTAAAACAGCGGTTTTTACCACACTTAATCCAGAGCACATTGAATCGCATGGCAGTTTTGAAAATTATAAACGCGCCAAAGGTAAGTTTTTTGAATCAGTAAAAGATACTCATATTATAAACATTGATGAACATTATGCAGAATATTTTTTAAAATTTAAAGCCCAAAAAATAATCACCTATGGGATTACTTCCGAAAAAGCAGAAATTAGGGCAAAAAATGTTTCGGTAAACTATGAAGGGTCTTGTTTTGAAGTTAATGGGTTTAAATTTGATTTAAAAATATTGTGCAGTTTTAATATTTATAATGCTTTGGCTGCAATTGCTTTAGCTGTTTCAGAGGGTATTTCTTTGGAGGACTGTCAAAAAGCAATTAGCGAAGTAAAACAGATTGCTGGAAGAATGGAAAAAGTAATTGACCAGCCGTTTAAGGTTTTTGTTGATTATGCTTTTATTCCAGCTGCCTTAGAAAAGGTTTATGAATTTGTAAAACCAGAAAAAGGAAAATTAATTGCAGTTTTAGGAGCTTGTGGGGGAGGGAGAGATAAATGGAAGCGACCGGTTTTAGGCGGAATTGCTGATCAATATGCGGACTTGGTTATTATAACCAATGAAGATCCTTATGACGAAAATCCGCAAAAAATTATGGACGAAGTGAGCGTAGGAGTAAAAAATAAAAATAAGCTTAAAAAAATATTTGATCGTCGAGAAGCTATTCACGAAGCCTTATTATTAGCTAAAGAGGGTGATGTGGTAATAATTACGGGCAAGGGTTGCGAACCTTGGATTTGTTTTGAAGATGGACGTAAAGAGCCCTGGGATGACCGCCAAATCGTAAGAGAGGAAATGACTAATATTAGAATTAAAAATTGATTGTCCTTCTTAGTCTTGGCAAAATATGGGGAAATTATCTCTTCTTGACTTTAAGCGTTCTTTTATATAGGATAAAAATGTTTGATAAAATATAAAAGATATTTATGGAGACCCCAACACTATTTGGCCACGAGATTTTTAGTTTTTTAGGAATACATTTTACCAATACTTTTTTATTAAGTATTTTTTGTGCCATTCTCTTAATGGGGTTATTTTTCTTTGGGATGAAAAAATTAGACCTAATACCAGGCAAAATCCAGAACTTTTTTGAATGGATTTTAGAATCTGTCTTCCAGGTTTTTGATAACATGACTGGCAACAGGGAAAAAACAGAAGAAATCTTTCCATTATCAGCTACTTTGTTCCTTTTCATTTTAGCTTGCAATCTTATTGAAATAATCCCCGGAGTCGGGGTTTTTTCTATTCTTAGATCTCCAAGCTCTGATTTGCATTTTACTTTAGCGATTGCTCTTTTTTCTATGATTTATATTCATATTTCTGCAATTAAAAAATTAAAAGGCAAGGAATATCTCAAAAAATTTATTAATTTTTCAAGCCCGATTATGTTTTTTGTTGGAATCTTAGAAGCAATCGGTGAACTTACCAAAACATTATCCTTGGGTATGCGTCTTTTCGGAAATCTTTTTGCTGGCGAAATTTTATTAATAATTGTTGGATCGCTAGTGCCTTTTATTGCCCCCTTGCCGTTTTTAGGATTAGAAATTTTTGTTGGATTAATCCAGGCCTTAGTTTTTTCATCATTAATTACTGTATTTTATGTCTTTATTACCGCAGCCACAGAACACTAAAAAGAATATGGGTCAGGCTTTGATTTTAGGAACCGAATTAGGATTTTTAATTGCTTTTCCTTTAGTCATTTGCTTGTTAATTGGAGTTTTTCTTGATAAGAAGTTAAATAGTTTTCCTTTTTGCTTGATAGCATCGATTTTGTTGGGAATAGTGATTACAATTTTAGATATCTATAAATTGGTTATACCATTTTTGGAAAAAAAGGTCGGTCAGGATAATTTTTCTGGCAAACATCAAAAATAAAGTATTTAAAAGATTAAGAAAGAATTGCTCAGTTAAAATATTTAACAGAGTAAAAATAATAAATAAATTAATTTAATACCAAACTCATTTTAATGAGGGAGGAAAATAAAAAATATGGATGAATCAATGGTAAAATTAGCAGCTGCTATTACAATCGGTTTAGGTTCAATTGCTCCTGCAATCGGTATTGGTATGATTGGATCAAAAGGTTCAGAGGCTATTGGTAGAAACCCAGAAGCAGCTTCAAAAGTTCAAACAAGTATGATTTTGGCTATGGCTTTTGCAGAAGCAGTTGCTATTTATGCTTTGGTAGTCGCTTTGATTATATTATTTATTTAAGAAATAAATTATGGAAGGGATAGAAATCGACTGGAAAATTTTTATAGGACAATTAATTAATTTCTCTATTTTATTTTTTGTTTTAAAAACATTTATTTACAAACCTTTTTTATAAACTGTTAAAAAAAGAATGGAAAAAATATAATAAGGGTTTAATA
>JAXDCF010000011.1:0-2726 GCA_034678205.1 Patescibacteria group bacterium | reverse complement strand
ATATCCACCCAAAGGATTGGTTGGGAAAGAAATGTTTGGATTCATGGCTAAAAGATCTGAAGACAATTGAGAGCAATCACTTCCAATATTACACACTGGATCTTCAATCGGAGCCACTCCATAGAGTGCTTTGTAAGAAAGAATTACCTTTCGAATAGAATCAATGTCTTTTTTGATTCTAGTATCCTGAGCTGAATTAACTGCTCCACTTGAAGACATTAAAACAATGCCCGAGAGGATTCCCACAATTGCAATCACGACTAATAATTCTATTAGAGTGAACGATCTGTTATTCATTAAAATTATTATACTTAAAAACAAAAACCAACACAATGGTTGGTATTTAAAACTTGACAGGTTTTTAATACAGGGGCTCGTGTATAAAGTTCGAACTATTTTAATTGAGAATTTATCTCTTTCTTTCTCTGTTTTCTAAATATCTTTTAACAGCCTCTTTTGAAGAAACCCAATTTCTCCCCTCCTTGTGAGCTTCTAATTTACCGTTTCTAGCGAGAAGATTAAGATATTTAGAAGAAAAATTCATTTCTTCACTTAAATCTTTAAATGGAATAAATTTTTCTTTTAATTTTCCTGCTGGAGTTAATACTTTAAGATACATGTCTAAAGATCTCTCAGTTGATTTAGCTACAAAAGCAATAAAACTATCCAAGTCTCCTTTATCTGCTTTAGATAATGTATTGTAATATCTTTTCCTGTCATTTTTTAAAATTATAGCTAAAGGGTAGCCATTTTGCATTAATATAATATTCATTACCAATCTAGCGGTTCTACCATTACCATCAAAAAATGGATGAATAAAAACTATCTTGTGATGAACTATGGCTGCTAATTCAATAGGATGTAATTTGTTTTTATTTTGTTTTATAAAATTCATTAAATCATCCATTAATTTCGGCACATCTATTGCTTCCGGTGGTTTATGTTTAGCGCCACCAATTATTACAGAACTATTTCTATATCTTCCAGCCCATTCCTTATCAATACTTTGTATAACAATTTGATTTAAAGACCTTATTAGACTTTCTGATATCGTTGGTTTATTTTCTTTAGCAATTAATTCATATAAATAATCTAAGGCCTCTTTGTGGTTTTTAGCTTCTAGATGATCTTTAAGTGGCTTGCCCTTTATAGTAATTCCTTCATTTATTACAAGATAGGTCTCCTTTAAAGTTAAACTATTCCCCTCAATAGCATTTGAATTATATGTCATTTCTATCTCAAATTGCTCTCTTATTTTCTTGACCGCTAATTCTGGTAATGGTCTAAAAGAGTTTAACCTTTTTAACTTTTCGTCTATTCTATTTTTAATTTTTGGATCTAAATATGTCATATTTCTTAATATGGTTTACTCATAATTTATATCTATACCATATTAGCATATACTTTTTAAATTGGCAAGAAAAACAAAAAACAACGCAATGGTTGATATTTAAAACTTGACAAATTTTTAATGCAGGGGCTCGTGTATAAAGTTCGAACTGAGATTCAAGAGAATATGTTGCAGTTAAGTAGCGACGAGATAAAATCGAAACTATTTTTTTAGTTTATCATACTATTAACTAATATTATCAACATAGCGAAAGTCGCTGTTCTCGTAAAAATTTTATATAAATTTCCGCCATCTAACCAAATAAAAGCGGCAAAAACAATAATGCTAACCCAAAATAATTTATAAAAATCATCCATAAATTTTTTTGTTAATATTTTTTAGTTTTTCTTTCTTCTGTTTTTAAAAATTCTATTATTTATCTAAATAAAGTGTTTTACACAAATCTAATAATTCTTCGCTTGCACTAAATTTAGCGTTGTAACGAAGATGGAACGGTATGTTTTCGTCTTCTCCATTGATACAATTAATGTATGCTTCTTTGTCGTTTGACTGATCGCCAAGACCGAAAATGATGGAAAGCATTATTAAACCAAAAAATATAAGAACAAGTATGAGCGCTATTGGGAAAAATTTTTGATTCATATATTAACTTATTTTAATTATTTTAATCAAAATTTTTGAAAATCATATTCTTAAAATTTTTACAGCAAAAGGAGAAAATATTAATCTTTACAATAACCTGATGCTATTGAATTATTAGAAACCCTACATGTAATATTGTTTGCATCAGACTTATCACATAACCAATCTCCCATTTCAGCTGCAATTTGACAATCTCTCATGTTAGAAAATTTAGCGGAGATAAAACAATCGGTGTAATTCGAATCGCAAATTATATAGTCCACTGGAAATTTTCTATCCTCGATAAAGATAAATACCGAGAAAGATAAAGATAAAATAAGTATAATATTTTTAATTATATTTAGCATATTTTTTTATTTATTATTAAAAATTATAAATCTTCTGCTCTCTCAACAGCATCATATTCATCTAATCCTTCATCAATTAATTCTTGAACTTTTTCTGCAGTTTCTTCGTCAAAATCATAATCATCCATTAATCGCTTAATTTCTTCGTCTGGACCATTTTCATTTTCTATTTCTAAATCCATTTTATACAAATTATCGTTTATTCTTTATTATTATCTTTTGAATTAAAAATAAGATTAAATAATTCTTCTTGATTATATATGGCAGCTGTTTTTACATGAATTATTTTTAAACCAATATTTTTCATTACATTGTCAACAAAATCATCCCTTATTTTACGATTTTTATTATCGTGAGAGCTATCATCTAATTCAATTACCATAATT
>JAXDCF010000010.1:0-12946 GCA_034678205.1 Patescibacteria group bacterium | reverse complement strand
CATACCAAAACTTTAAAAATAGAAAATGGATTAGACGAAAAAGAATTAATAAAGCAAAAGAAAGAAATCGATAAACTTAATCAAGAGTTTAAAAAACAAGGTAAGGAGTTTAAATTATTACAGGGCGCAGAAGTAGAAATTTTAAAAGATGGAACACTTGATTTTGATAGAGAATTTTTAAAGGAGTTAGATTTTGTAACCGCAAGTATTCACTCTAATTTTAAAATTGGAAAAACCGAAATGACCAAAAGAATAATTAAAGCCATTAGCCATTCGTATGTTAAAATTTTAAATCATCCAACTGGTAAGATTTTGGGGAGCAGAGATTCTTATGAAGTTGATATAGAAGAAATATTTAAAGTAGCCAAAGAAAAGAAAGTGGCCTTAGAAATTAATTGTTTTCGATCTGATTTAAGTGCGCAGTTTGCTAAGCGAGCTCAAGAATTAGGAATTAAAATTTGTATTGGCAGTGATGCGCATTTTAAAAAAGAGTTATATGATATGGAGTATGGGGTTTATCAAGCCCGACGGGCTTGGTTAGAAAAAAAGGATATTTTAAATACTTATCCCATCTCAAAACTATGGCCCATATAAAAAATTATAAGAGTAATCAAGAGCTATTTCAGAGAGTAAGAGATTTAAATTTACCAATTGGTGAATATGCTATTTTTGGTAGTGGCCCAATGGGCGTAAGAGGAATAAGGAAAATGGGGGATATTGATATTATTGTTACGCAAAAATTATGGGATAATTTTATTGATAAACCGGATTGGGAGCAGAGACAAATTGATAATTTGGATGGAATAAAAAATGAAAAACTTAATATTGAAATTTGGAAAGATTGGTGGATTGGATGGAATGTTGAACAAATGATAAAAGAGGCCGAGATAATAGGTGGTTTAGCGTTTGTTAATTTAGAAATGATGATCGAATGGAAAACCTTAATTGCGAGGGAAAAAGATTTAAAAGACTTAGAATTAATTAAAAATTGGCAAAACAAGACAATGAAAAAAACTAGGGCTCTGCTATTAATGTCTGGCGGGTTAGATTCTGTGCTCGCTGTTAAAATTTTACAAATTGCTGGTGTACAAGTTACGCCGATTTGTTTTAAAAGTTTTTTCTTTGGTTGCGAACAAGCGGAAAAAGCTTGTAATCAATTAGGCCTAAAATTAAAAATAGTTGATTTTAGTAAAAAACACTTAACTATGTTGAAGGCTCCTAAGTTTGGAAGGGGGAGTGCTTTTAATCCATGTATTGATTGTCATTTATTGATGTTTAAAGAAGCCAAAAAAATAATGTTTAAAGATAAATACGATTTTATTGCCACAGGGGAAGTGCTAGGCGAAAGACCTATGTCTCAAAATGCTCGAGCATTAGAGCTTATAGAAAAAGAAGCTAAATTAAAAGGTCTAATTGTAAGGCCATTATCTCTTAAGGTTTTACCAGAAACAATTCCAGAAAGAAATGGAGTAATCAATCGTGATAATTTTTATGGCATTTCTGGTCGGAGCCGAAAACCACAACTACAATTAGTTAAAGATTTTGGTATTAAAGATTTTGTTTCTCCGGGCGGGGGGTGTATTTTAACCGATAAGAATTATTCAGAAAATTTAAAAACATTATTAAATTATAAAAAAAATATCAATGAAAACGATGCTCAAATCATAAGAACAGGAAGGGTGTTTTGGCAAGAATATATTCTAATAGTTGTGGCTCGAGATAAAGCTGAAAGCCAAGCCTTAAAAAAAATGCGTGTCAAAGGAGATATATACTTAGAGCCCAAAAATTTTTCTGGTCCATCTGTGATTATTAGATTATATAAAAATTTATCCCACTCCCTCGCTTCAAGAAAAATCAAAGAAGAAATGGTTTTAATAGGTAAAAAATATCTACTTCAATTTTCTAAAAAAATTCCTGAGAATCCTAATATCGGAGAATAAAAAAATTGCGCTTTTAAACGCAATTTTTAATTTTAAGGTTAAGCTCCATAGTCCTGAAGCGTGCTTTGCTCTGCTTTAGGATTTTACTTTTTCCAATATTTTCGTAAAGATGGCTGGATTTTCATTAGCTATATCGGCTAAGATTTTTCTATCTACTTCTATATTTAGTTTTCTTAATTGAGAGATAAATTTGCTGTAAGAAATTCCATTTTCTTTGCAAACTGCGGAAATTCTAATTTGCCATAAAGCGCGTCTCTCTCTTTTTAGATTTTTGCGGTCTCTATAAGCGTGGGACCAGGCCTTCATTAAAGCTTGCTTAGCTGCTAGGAATTTAGTACTTCTACTCCAGCGAAATCCTTTGGCTTGCTTAATAATGTTTTTTCTTCTTTTGTGGGCAGCAACACCCCTTTTTACTCTTACCATATATTTATTTGCCTAATAATTTTTTAATCTTTTTTGCTTCTGGCTCGGATAGTTCCACCATTTTACGAAGCGCCCTTCTTTTTTTACCAGTTTGTTTGCTTAAAAGGTGATCTTGTCCAACTGCGCGTCTCATTACCTTTCCATTTTTAGTAACTTTAAATCTTTTCGTGATAGATTTCCTGGTTTTGCCTTTGTTTTTCATATTACTTTTTTGCGATTATCATTGATAAGCCCTTGGGCTCTTTTTTTAATTCTTTTTCTATTTTTATTTCTATTTTTGTACTAAGGATTTCCAAAAATTTTTTAATTCTTAATTCACCAATACTCACTAATCCTTTTTGTCTGCCTCTTAAAGGTAGGTCAACCTTAACTTTATCTCCTTTCTTTAAAAATTTTTCAGAAGCACTGGCTCGAGTTTCAATATCATTATCAGAAATATTGAAAGTTAATCTTATGCTCTTAATTTCTCCTCCTTTTGAGCCAACATTAATTTTCCGTTCTTTTTTTTGTAGGGAATAAAGGTATTTGTCATAATCACCAATTTTGGCTACCGGTGGCTCAACCTTTTCCGTGACTTGAATTAAATCTAATTCTTTGGCTTTGGCCATTTCTAAAGCTTTAGCTAATGGCACAATTCCAAGCTGTGCTCCTGTTTCGTCTACGAGACGGACCTCGCGTGCTCTTATTTGATTGTTATAATATGGTTTGTTCAAGTGTTTGTTTGTGGAGGTGGCGAGTAGTGAGCTCGCGTCCAAAAATTATCCAGATAATAATTCTACAAGCGTGTTCCGGCTTGTGTAGGCGATAGGTAGAAAAGCCGGACGAAACCCCTATAGCCTTGATTTAATATTGTTTTGACAAACTTCCTTAAATCAAAAAAATTTGTCTATTCCGCAAGGTTTATGCCCTTAGCCGTTTAGCGGAAGTCCGCGGTAAGGACAGCATTAAGCGTAAGCTAATGCAGGTTGTTTAAATAAGTTTGCACTTAAATAAGTTTCTCTAAGTTTCACGAGATTGGAGAATACTCGGCTTGCATATTATTTTCAAATTTCTGTCGAAGCGGTTCACCCCCTGGTTTTTAATTCTTGTCTAATTCTTATTTCTGTTTCTCTTTTCTTGATGGTTTCGCGTTTGTCAAAGTTCTTCTTTCCTTTGACTAAACCTATTTCCATCTTGATTTTGTGGTTTTTAGTATAAACCAATAATGGCACCAAAGTCAAGCCCTTTTCCTTTATTTTACCTGATAAATAGGCGATTTCTTTTTTATGTAAAAGTAGCTTACGATCTCGTTGAGGCACGTATTTTTCGCCTGCATTTTCGGGCTGATAAGCTGGAATATTAGCGCCAACCCAAAAAAGTTCTGGTAAATTGCCTTTATTTTTAAAAATAATGTAATTTCCATGTAAAGAAACCCCTCTAATTCTTAGAGATTTTACTTCTTGGCCATTCAACTCAAGGCCTGTTTCATATTTTTCTAGGATTTGGTAATCAAACCTAGCTTTTTTGTTTTCCGCTATGGTTACCATATTGTATATTTAGCTTAGCCGATTTTTTCTCGAAAGAAAAGAGACGCCCATGTTAAGGGATAAGACCCCTTAATATGGATTTGTTTTTTAAAATAAAAAGAAAGGATTGCGTTATTACTACTTTTTAGTAATAAACATCAATCCTTTTTGTTCTACCCAAGGTACGAGTATAAAATCTCGCTCACCCGCCAAAGTGGACCTGGATCTACGAAGGCTACATATAATATTATAGCAATACTTATTGTGGTTAAAATTAACCCAATAAATACTGCTTTCTTATTTTTAATTATAATTAATTTTGGACCTTTTGGAAAAATAATATATTCGTCCAGAATTAATATTCCTATAACCAGAATAAATAAGATTAAGCAACCTAGGGTAATGGCAATATCCATCATATAGTATACATAGAATAATTTATTAAGTGTGTCAATAGTTTATTCTTTTTGTTTTTCTGCTAAAATAAATTTATGCAAGCTAAAAAATATATAACCACAATAACAGAAAACAGTATTCAATCCTTGCAAGAGCAAGGTATTTTTAGTGCTTTTGCAGTACCGATTATTTTAGTATTAAAGCCAAAGGAAAAATCTTTTGGGGATTATGCGATCAATGTAGCTATGGAAATAGGCAAAAAAGAAAATCGCAACCCAATGGAAATTGCCGAAGCCATTAAAGAACAATTAGCCAAGAACGACGATATCTTTAATTATTTTGATTTAATTGAAGTTGCGGATCCAGGATTTATTAATTTTCATCTTTCCAAGCAATATCTTTGGTCTGTGGGCAATGAAGCGCTTTTGCAAAAAGAAAAATTTGGAAATCTCGTTTTAGGTAAAAAACAAAAAGTTCAAGTAGAATTTGTTTCAGCCAATCCAACTGGGCCATTAACAGTGGGGAATGGACGAGGAGGTCCTTATGGAGATGTTTTGGCCAATGTATTAAAAAGAGCAGGTTATAAAATAGAAAAAGCTTATTATGTAAATGATTATGGCCAGCAGATTTTAGCCCTTGGGCATTCTGTTTTAAAAGATAATCAAGCAAAGTATACAGGGGAAATAATTGACGAATTAAATCAATCCTTGGTTTCTAAAATAAAAGATCCTTATGAGTTAGGTAAAGAAGCGTCCAAATACATTTTAAAAAATATTAAAAACACAATTGAGAAATTAAATATAAAATACGATGAATGGTTTTTTGAATCATCGCTTTACGCTAAAAAAGAAATAGATAAAACCATTTCTATTTTAAAAGATAAAGATTTAATTTATAGCGAAGAAGGGGCAGAATGGTTTAAGGCTAGACAATTTGGTGATGAAAGAGATCGTGTTCTTATAAAATCAGACAAGAGTAATACTTATTTAGCTGCTGATTTGGCATATCATAAATATAAATTTGAAAAAAAGAAATTCAATAAAGTTATTAATGTTTGGGGAGCAGATCATTTTGGAGATGTGGCTGGGTTAAAAGCTGGAGTAGAAGCTCTTGGTCACAAAGGAAAATTAGAAGTTGTGCTTTTGCAGTTTGTGACTGTAGTTAAAGACAATAAGCCCATAAAAATGTCTAAACGATTAGGTACAGCAATTACCATGGACGATTTATTAGATGAATTACCGGCAGATGTGGTTAGGTTTTTCTTTTTACAAAAATCAGCGAATACACATCTTAATTTTGATATGAATTTGGCTAAAGAACAGTCAGAAAAAAATCCGGTTTTTTATGTTCAATATGCTTATGCACGAATTGCTAGTATTTTAAGATCAGCAGGTAGTTCCATAAAGCACTCAAAAGGATTTAAAGGATTTGCATTATTAAATCACGAGAAAGAATTAGATTTATTAAGGCAAATTGGCCGCCTTCCAGAAATAATAGAAGAAACATCTAAAGATTATCAAGTTCATCGCTTAACTCAATATGCTATGGAATTAGCTACTGCTTTTCATCAATTTTATAATGAATGCCATGTTCTAATTGATGATCAAAAATTAAAGCAGGCGAGATTAGGATTATTAATTGCTACGCGGATTACTTTAAAAAACACTTTAGATCTTTTGGGAGTTAGCGCTCCCGAAAAAATGTAATATGTTGTTTAAGGAAAAAGTTTTAAAGATAGTTAAAAACATTCCTAAAGGCAAAACAAAAACATATAAACAGGTCGCTGAATTAGCGGGCAGTCCGTGCGCCTATCGGGCCGTAGGAAATATTTTAAATAAAAATTATAATCTTAAAATTCCATGCTACCGCGTTATCAGAAGTGATGGTAAGATTGGTGGCTACAATCGCGGAACAAAAAAGAAAAAAGAATTATTAAATAAAGACCTAAAATAAGGGGTCTTTTTTGTTGATAAAACCTAGGAAAAGTGCTAATTTGGTATTATGAAGATTGAGCTAAAAAATAAATATTTTCTATTGCGCCACGGGCAGAATATTCATCAAACCGAGAAAAAAGATATACTCTATAAATGGCCCGACGATGATGTGCCATGTGTGCTAATTGAAGAGGGAATAGCCGAAGCTAAAGCGGCTGGGGAAATATTAAAAACAAAAAATATCGAAATGATTTTTTGTTCCGATATTTTACGAACTAAACAAACTGCAGGAATTGTGGCAGATATTATTGGGTTTGATAAAGATAAAATTATTTACGATGAAAGATTAAGGGATGTAAATTGGGGAGTTTTTGGTGGAAAAACTAAGCCCGAGGCCTGGGCTTTTTTTGAAGGCGAGGCGATAAGAAAATTTGAGCAATCTGTGCCAGGGGGGGAAAGTTGGAATAATTGCCAGGCTAGAGTGGTTGCGGTTTTGTCTGATCTGGAACGTTTATACGAAAATAAAATAATTTTAATTGTTTCGCACGGAGACGCTATGTGGTTATTGGAGGATTATGTTAAAGGATTAAGTAAAGAAGAAACTTTGGAAGATAGAAAGAATATATATCTAAAACCTGGAGAAATTAGGGAATTAGGCAATGTAAAAGAATTATGACTAATGAAGAAAAAATATTAGAATTTTGGAAAAAGCAAGATATTTTCCATAAATCCATAAAAAATAGAGAGGGATCTCCGTTTTATAGTTTTTATGACGGCCCTCCTTTTGCTACAGGCAAACCCCATTATGGGCATATTTTAGCTACCACCTTAAAGGATAGTGTTTTAAGATATTGGACAATGAAAGGGTATCAAGTTCCAAGGCGGGTAGGATGGGATTGTCATGGATTACCTGTAGAAAATTTAATTGAAAAAGAACAAGGCATCAAAAATAAAAGACAAATTCAAGAAATGGGCATTAATAAATTTAATGATGCTTGTCGCCTTTCAGTTTTTAGTTGCGTTTCTGATTTTGAAGAAACTTTAAAAAGAGTGGGGAGATGGGCTGATTATGACAAGGCCTATGCGACTTTAGAAAATAATTACATAGAATCAGTTTGGTGGGTTTTAAAACAAATTTGGGACAAGGGTTTGGTTAAAAAAAATTATCGGGTTTCTCCATATTGTCCTCGTTGTGGCACAACCTTATCTAATTTTGAAGTTAATCAGGGCTACAAAGAAACCAAAGATATTTCCATTTATGTAAAGTTTAAAATTATAGATGAAAAATTTAAAGAAGCCCAATTTTTGGTTTGGACAACAACACCTTGGACATTGCCCGGTAATTTAGCTTTAGCAATTAATCCTAAGCTAAAATATTCTTTGATTGAAAATAATAACGAGCAATATATTTTAGCCACCGATAGATTAAGCATTATAGAAGGAGAGTATAAAATTATAAAAGAGTTTAAGGGCAAAGAATTGGAAGGATTAAAATATGAGCCCATGTTTGATTATCTAGCAAAGATTAAGCCAGAAAAAATTGAAAATGCTTTTATTGTTTTAGGAGCAGAATTTGTAACAGCTGAAGATGGAACTGGTATTGTGCATATTAACCCTATGCACGGCGAAGACGATTTTGTTTTAAGTGAAAAATATAATTTACCAATGTATCATTTAGTAAGCGAAGACGGGTTATTTAAAAAAGAAGTTAAAGATTATGAAAACGAACCCGTCAAAGAAGCAGATAAAAAAATTATTGTTGATTTAAAAAACAAAAATATTTTTTATAAACAGGAATTGGTTACGCACGAATATCCTTATTGCTGGAGATGCGACACGCCTTTAATTTATTATGCGATAGAAAGCTGGTATATTTTGGTTACAAAAATAAAAAATCAGTTAATTACAAACAATGAAAAAATAAATTGGGTGCCTGGACATTTAAAAGAGGGGAGGTTTGGAAAATGGCTAGAAGGATCAAGGGATTGGAATTTTGCGAGAAATAGATTTTGGGGTGCACCGATTCCAATTTGGGAATGTGTTAATTGTAAAAAAAAGAAATGCATAGGTAGTTTAACAGAATTAAAAGAACAGGCAGTAAAAGATTATGATTTAAAGGATTTACATCGCCCATATATTGATGATGTAAAACTAAAATGTGAGTGTGGAAAAGAAATGGAAAGAATTGGAGATGTTTTTGATTGCTGGTTTGAATCTGGCTCTATGCCTTATGCTCAATGGCATTATCCTTTTGAAAATAAAGAATTAGTAGAAAAAACTTATCCCGCTGATTTTATTGCTGAAGGATTAGACCAAACTAGAGGTTGGTTTTATACTTTGCATGTTTTGGCTACAATTTTAACTTTGGATAATCTTGGGCTTGGTAAAAATAACCCAGCCTTTAAAAATGTAATTGTTAATGGTTTGGTTTTAGATGATCGAGGACGAAAGCTTTCTAAAAAATTAAAAAACTATCCAGACCCAAAAGAAGTTTTTGATAAATATGGGGCAGATGCTATGAGATATTTTCTTTTGGCTTCAACTAATATTGGAGAAGAATATCGTTTTTCCGAAGACAAAGTAAAAGAAGTGTGGCGCCAGGTTATTTCTGGATTGAATAATTGCTTTGTTTTTTATGAAACTTATAGCGATAAAATAATAACGGAAAAAATAGATTCAAAAAATATTTTAGACAAATGGATTATTTCAAAAACCGAAAAATTAAATCAAGAAGTTGATAAATGGATGGGTAAATACGAGCTTACGAAAGCATCTAGATTATTTGGTGAATTTATTGAAGATCTTTCAAATTGGTATGTTCGTCGTTCTAGGCGTCGTTTTCAAAAACCAGAAACAGAAAAAGAAAAACAAGAAGCCACTAATACTTTGTTTTACGTTTTATTTAAACTGATTAAATTAATGGCTCCATTTACCCCATTTTTTACTGAAGAAATTTATCAAAAATTAAAATTTGAAAATGATTTAGAAAGTGTTCATCTTTGTGATTATCCAAAAGCAAATAAAAAATTAATTGACGAAAAATTAGAAAAGCAGATGGAAGATATTAGAGATGTAATTAATATCGCTTTGGCGGAAAGACAAAAAATAGGAGCTAAAGTTCGTCAGCCACTTTTAGAATTAAAGATAAAAAATAAAGATTTAAATTTAGAATTATTATCATTAATTGAGGAAGAGGTGAATGTTAAAAAGGTTGTAATTGATAAGTCAATTGAAAATAATATTTGGTTAAATCCAGAAATTACAGAAGAGTTAAAAGAAGAGGGAATTGTTAGAGAGATTATTCGACAGGTTCAACAAATAAGAAAAGAAATGAAACTTGTACCAGCGGATAGGATTACCGTGCTCTACCAAAATTCAGATTTTTTTGATAAAATATTAAATAGGAATAAAGAGATAATCCTAAAAGAAGTTTTGGCTGATGATATTATTGTTTTAGATAAGATTGAAAATAGTAAAGCCGTTGAGATTGGTAACGAACAGATATTCTTAGGAGTAAGGAAAAATTAATTTTTAATAAACTATGTCAGATTTTAATTTTCCAATAGAAAAAGCAGGCGTGAGGCATAGCTTTGTAGCTTCTAATATAAGAACTAGGGGGGAGCATGGAGGAAAACTAAAGCTTGGTGAAAAAGAGAAGCCAGACAAAGTAAAAAGTTTTTGGGATAAGCGATCTGGTCCGGCACCAAGTAGTTCTAAACAAGTTCAAAATAATACAGCTGAAAAAATCGATAAAAACAAAGACAACCTTTCTATCATTAAATTAGCGGCAGTAGCTGGAAATAAAAAAGGATTAGAAAAAGAAGAAAAACGTTTAAAATTTTATAAAGTAAAGTTTTTTAAAAAATGAAAAAAAGAAATATTATTATTTTAGTAATAATCGCGATATTAGCTATCGTGGGTTTTTCTTTATACAGAATGGCTTATTCTAAAGAAGTTTTAAAGCTAGAAATTTTAGGCCCCAATAAAGCCGATGTTGGAGAAAATATTGTTTACACTGTAAAATTTAAAAACAATGGAAGTGTTCGTTTAGAATCTCCAGAATTATTTTTCACTTATCCAGATGGAGCGATTACAGATGATGGTCAGAAAGTAGTGCACATGGATTCGGTTGTCTTAAAGGGAGATATTTATCCTGGAGAGGAGAGGTCTTTCCCATTTTCAGCTCGTCTTTTAGGAAAATCCAATGAAATTAAAATTGCAGAAGCGAGAATGTCTTTTGAGCCAAGTGGAATAAGAACAAAAAATGAAGTCGCTACTACGTTTACAACAATGTTGGGGAATGTGCCAATAAATTTAACTATTCAGATGCCAGATCAAGTTGCAAACGGCAAAACTTTTACAGTAAGTACGACCTATTCTTCAAATGTTTCTTATCCCTTAAATGATTTGATGGTTAAAATGCAATTACCAACCGGATTTACCATTATCAATCAAAAACCCAAAGGAGTAGATAACGAGTGGTCAATTTCAGTTTTAAATGAGTTGGATAGTGGTAATATTCAACTTATAGGATCATTGGCTGGCCAAGATCAGGATAATAAAATATTTAAAGCGCAATTAGGAATTTGGCAAAATGGAAATTTTGTAATTTTGAAAGAAGCAGTTAGAAGTGTTGAAATTATTGCTCCTTCAATTTATGTAAGTCAAAAAATTAATAATAGTGAAACCTATGTTGCCTCTCCGGGAGACCAGTTACATTACGAAATATCTTTTATAAATATGGGGCAGGAGGCAATACAGAATATGGTTTTAATTAGTCGTTTAAATAGTAAGGATGTTGATTTAAATTCTATAAGAGTTCCAAACGGCAATTATCAACAAGGAGACAATTCAATTATTTGGGAAAGTGCCCAAGTTCCAGAATTAGGATATTTGGCTCCTGGACAAGGAGGGAAAGTAGAATTTTGGATTAATGTAAATAAACGCTGGGCGATTACAAGCATTAATGACACTAATCCAGTTATAAAAAATAATGTAACCGTTGGTCCAAACACACAGGAATTTATAACCAAAATTAGTTCTTCTCTTTCAGTGGAGCAAAAAATTTACAATGAAGATAAGTATTTTGATAATTTTGGTCCATATCCTTTAAAAATAGGACAAAAAACTTATTTAACAGTAGAATGGACTGCTAAAAATTATTATAACAATATGGAGGGTGTAATCTTAAAAGCAGTTTTAGCACCCAATGTTTATTTTGAAAATAAAATTTGGCCAGAGAATTCAAAAATTAGTTATGACCAACAAACCAGAGAAATAACTTGCTTAATTGGGCCACTTGAAGCGGGCGCAGGGTTTTTAAAAGAGGATACCAAGTGTGCATTTCAAGTTTCGGTAATTCCAGAATTAGCCGAAAGCACTTTAATTACCGGATCGGTTGATATTACTGGAAATGATCAATGGACCGGAAAACAAATTGGATCTCAAACAGAGCCAAGCTATGTTCCTACGGAAGAATGATGAATAAAATCGAATGAGTCAAGCTTTTCAATTACCACAGATAACTTTTCTAAGAGCAGTAGCTCTCACTGTTGTTTTTGTTGTTTTTTTTACCATACCAATAGTTGTTTTTAATAATTTAAAAGAATCGGCCAATAATGTATTAATTCAGAGAGATTTAGAAACAATTAAAAATTGGGCAGAAATTGATAAAATTAAAAAAGGTAATTATTCTGGCCTAGCGAATGATATAGAGATTATTAGAAAAAAAATAGACATTAAAGTTTTAGGTGGGGAATTAGAATTATATATTAATCTCAAAAAGAATAATTATTGTGCTAAATCTAAATTTTCTGGATCAAAAAAGAAACAGACCTGGTGTGTTGATTCAACTGGATATTCTGGCCCAGCTTTAAATGGTTGCACAAGCGAGATTAATTCGCTTTGCAAGGCAATAGAAATGAATGAATAATAGTTATAAATTTTGAAGAGCGCATTTTTTAGCGCTCTTTTTTATTTTGATTTTTAATATCAATTATGTATCTCATATTCTGAAATACAGGTTTTGTGTTTTTATGTGTTTTTTGTTATAATAATTTTATATAAACATTAATTTTAATGGCTTAATATAAAGATTTATGGAAGAAAATTTAGATAAAATTACCTCGTTTTGCAAAAGAAAAGGGTTTGTTTTTCAATCATCCGAAATTTATGGCGGTTTTTCTGCTGTTTATGATTACGGTCCTTATGGGATTTTATTAAAAAACAATATTCAAAATGCTTGGTTGAAACAAATGGTTCAAATGAGAAGCGATGTTTTAGGCCTAGATAGTGCTATTTTTATGCATCCTAAAACATGGGAAGCTTCTGGTCATTTAGATAGTTTTGATGATCCCCAGATTGATTGTAAAAAATGTAAAAATAGGATGCGAGCAGATCAAGTTTTAGAATTATTTGGGATTAATGCAGACAAAGCGCCTTTGGAATTTATTAATCTTGAGCTTGATAAGCTAAGAGAATTGGGAAAATTAAAATGCCAAGCTTGTGGCTCAAAAGATTTAACCCAAGCTAAAAGATTTTCTTTAATGGTTAAATCAAATTTAGGATCGCCAACAGAGGCCTTAAATGAAGCAGAAATAGCTTATTTGCGTCCAGAAACTTGTGGGGGAATTTATTTGAATTATAAAAATGTTTTAGACTCAACCCGTGTTAAATTGCCATTTGGAATTGCTCAAATAGGCAAAGCTTTTAGAAACGAAATCGTTGCTCGTCAATTTATTTTTAGAAC
>JAXDCF010000009.1:0-3372 GCA_034678205.1 Patescibacteria group bacterium | reverse complement strand
AAGATTTTTTTGCCTCTTTTAATATTCAGACAAAATGTTTAATATTAGAACATAGCGAAATTCCTTATGCCTGGTGTTCCAATATCCGCCCAGCCACCGAAGAAGAAAAGCAACTACTACTTGATGCTTTGCACGAAAAAGGAAAAGATTGGGATTCCGAAAAAATGGAGTTTGTTGATTGGAAGTGGAGGGCTAAAATTGGCGGTAAATATTGGTATCTTGATAGTTTTTGTGATGTTGAATATTCTATTGAGGAAAATCACAAAGCAGATACCTCTCGTTTCAATTTTGGTAATTACTTTAGAACAGTAGGAGAAGCGGAAGCATACAGGGATTATTGTTTAGCTTACAAAAAATAATGGGAAGTTTAACTGAATATATTGGTTTTTTAACCGACGAAAATTGGAATTCTGAAAAAACGGAAAAATTATCGCATATAACTATTGATGATAGGTTACGTTATTTAAGGCGAAAAGTAAGAGCGGAAATAAGAAAGGAAGAAAAAATTAACGAAAAAAATAAAGAAAAAGATTTGTAATTAAAAATAATTAGTTATATTTGCAACGAGCAGTATGTTGTAATTATACCTAAATAAGAAATAAAAGAACCCCATTTAGGAAGGTGTAACTACAATAACATCTGCTCAAACCTAAATGGGGATTTTTTATTATGAGAGTATTAAATGTATCTACTTACCGGTTATCAGATTTAGAACAAAGTCAATTCGAGGCGTTGGCGTTAGTTCTATGTATAAAAGGATTATACTCTTCATCACACGTTCATAAATCAGATATGCGAAGCCTCAAAAAACTACTTAAATGCGGACAGGAAAAATTAAGCCGTTCAATAAAAACAGCTAAAAAATTAGGTTGGATTATTGAAAATAACGGATTAATTGCTAAACCTTGCTCCGACAATTCCGAAAATATTCAATTTGAGTGTAAAAACCTTACACTTTCTAACGTAGAAAACGAAATAAGAAAATTAGTTATAACTAACCATATTAGTAAATGGCAAAAAGTCAATTCACTTTATAAAGAGGCAAAACAACCAAAAACTTTGAAGCAATTTAAACGTGCTAAAAAGAGGTTGATAAAGTGGGGTTGCCAAAATTACGTTGCTAAAGGGTTAAGTTATACAGCTTTTAAAAAAGAATTAGGAGTGAGTAAAAGTAAAGCTATCGAATTAATTAAAGAACTAACATCGGAGGGCAAAATATTAAAATTAGTCCATAAGAAGAAAGTTTTTAATTGTTTTGATGAAAAATTAAACATTTTTGATAGTTTAAAGTTATTCACATATAAAAACACTACTTACTATCAAGAAAGTAATTATTATATAATTGCCTCTATTTAGTGTTTATTTTTAGGTACATTAATTAATCAATAAAATATTTTTATTGAATTAATATATTTTAACTAAATACATTGTTTTCTAATTAGAAAACAGTATATATTTGTAGAACAATTTAAAATTTAAAATTATGGCATTAGGAAGTAATTCAAGTGGAGACCGCACATTTTTAAGTGTAGGTTTTGGTAAAATCAGACAAAAGTCTGTAAATGGTAAAAAAGTAGATTCTGAAACAGTAGGTGCTGTATGCAGAGAAACACAATCAGGTGTAGAAAGTTGGGCTTTAGAGCATGACTTTTTAACTGGAGTAATTGAGAAAATCTTCTATAAAGAAGATACAAACTATGGTAATTCATTTGAAGTAATTATTACGGATGGATTAGAGACTTATCAATTATCATTTACGGAAGATTCACGTTTTTGGTTTGATTTGGCAAAAAAATTACCAAACGTAAATTTTAGTGAGAAAATTAAAATTACTGCTTATGATTTTGAAGATAAACAAACACATAAAAGACGTGCCGGAATATCTTTAGAACAAAACGGACAAAAGATAAGTTCTTACTATGATTATTTTGATGAAAACACACAAAGTTGGAACATCTTACATGGTTATCCAAACGAACAAATAGACTGGAAAGACAAAGATGAAGTAAAAATGTACATGATAAAAATCAAGAAGTTTTTACGTTCTGAATTTGTTAGATTAATAGAGCCAAAATTGGAAGCTAAACATGACGTAAAAGAAGAACCAAAAGAAACTGAAAATGCACCTGTTGAAGTGCAAAAAGATGAGCCAACAGACCTCCCATTTTAATAATCAACTATATGAAAATATTTAATAACAACGAAGCAAAGCGGATTGAAGTTTTAGATGAAAGGTTTTACAAATCTAAAATAGAGGATAAGTATTATCCATCCGTTACTACAATTTTAGAAGCGTATTATAAGGGTTACGGCTTTAACGAATGGTTAAAGCAAGTAGGTTATAATGCAGATGAGATAATGCGTAAAGCAGGGGAACAAGGAACAAATGTACATAACATGATAGAAGCTTATTTGCAAGGCTTTAAAATATCGTGGATAGATGAGAATAACAGACCTCGTTACACATTGAATGAATGGCAAATGTTTTGTAAATTCATCGAGTTCTTTGAAAAATATAAACCTGAATTAATGGTGCAAGAATTTACATTAGTATCCGACAAACTTCGTTTTGGTGGTACGGTAGATTTTATCGGTAAAATTAATGGGGAGATATGGCTTTTGGATTGGAAAACGTCTAATTATCTCCATAAAACGTATGAGTTACAATTAGCTGCTTATGCAATGGCATGGAACGAATTGAACCCTGAAAATAAGATACAAAGAACAGGTATTTTATGGTTAAATTCAGCTACAAGGGGAGAAGATAAAAAAGGATTATCTATTCAAGGCAAAGGTTGGCAGATTAAGGAATTTGACCGACATTATGAAGATGCTTTTAGCCTTTTCTTACATACACAGGCAATTTGGGAAGAAGAAAATCCATCCTACAAGCCAAAGAACCTTGAATATAAAATGGAATTTCAATTGACAAAGTAGTTTTTAACCTTTCTGAATAATGAAGTTTTTTGTACAAAATACAAATCGTGGTTTAGTTCCTATGTCAGATGAAGATTTTGACGCCAAACAAAAGTTAAAGATAGGAGAGATTTATTCAGTAGAAGTAAAGAAAGCACGAAACTATGAATTTCATAAAAAATATTTTGCTCTAATTCTATGTGCTTGGGAATATCAAAGTGAAAAAAGGCAAGAATTTTTTAACAATAATATTGATGTATTTAGAAAGTCAGTTCAAGTTTCTGCTGGATATTGTGATAGAATATACAACGCAACCCTCCGTAAATGGGTAGATATACCAAAGTCAATATCTTTTGAAAAAATGGATGAATTAGAATTTAACGATTTATACAAATCAGTAAGAAATGTATTGTTTATGGTATTTTTAACTCATATTTCAGAAGAAGAATTTGAACT
>JAXDCF010000008.1:0-2768 GCA_034678205.1 Patescibacteria group bacterium | reverse complement strand
GAAAACGGATATCCAAAATATCTAATTTAAAAGGGGATTTGGTGAAAATACTTGGTTTGCTGGGGCCGCGGTATGAAAAATATTATTTTTGAATTTCTACCTGCGGAATGTGGGCTTAAAAATTCAGAGGATTTTTATCGTGGATTAGGGTTTCAACAGAGCCAATTAATATTTTTTCCAAACAACGATGAAGACCTAAATAATGGAATATTCTTTTATTCCTCTTATTAAGGCTTCTTTAACTATTAAATCAAATTTTGTATCCAAAAATTTGTGTTTTGAGATATCTTTAAAAACAAATACACTCTTTCTATGAGCAATTTCATAACAGAAATCATTAATCATGTCTAAATTTTCAAATGTTAATTGTTCTTTAAATATTAATGAGAATAATAAAGCAAGATTTTCTGTAAATTCATCCTCATTTTCAGGCATATCAAGCCAATAATTTAAATATTTATCGAATTTGTAAAGAAAATTGGTTTTTTTAGGAAAGTCAGTGTTTCGTCTAAAAATTGTGAGTAAAGGATGGTCAGCAACAGCCCTTAAATATAATTTATTTTTCTCCTCTTCACTTATAATCTTCATATCACAAAGAAATTGATTGCATAAATCAAAAATTTCTTTCCAAGAATTTTGAAGATTATATCTTGGAGCGAGAGCAACTGGCGATTCCTGTGAAAAGGCCCGAACTGCAATCATGCTTAATAATAACACTTTTTCACGAAAATTTAAATCAATTCTTGATCCCTTTTTTCTTTGGAATTGATTCCTTTGGAAATAACTTATTAATTGAGACTCGCTTACTAGATTCTTATTTTTTTCAATTAACCAAATCCCCTGGGCTGTGATTGAATATTTATTAGAGAATTCGTCTTTTTTAATTAAATTCAAATCCAATAATTCCTCAAAATTTTTCTGCCTAATGAGATCGGATGATAATGCAGAATCTGACAATATTGATAACACCCTATTTTGACTAGCTTCTATTAGGGTAATAAAAATTGAATTCTCTCGAATTGGAAAATTTTCTTTAACATTATCTGATAAAACAACATAAAAATTTATTAAACCAGATTCAAACTCATCAATCATCTATTCACCTAAATCAAATCCATTATCTCTACATTTTGGCCCTTTTGGACAATTATTCCAAGTAAGAGCTTTTCCTCCTCGTATAAATTTCTTAAAGATTCAATAACCTGATTTAAACGAATATCATCTATCATTCCTACTTCATCGAACAGAACAATTAATTTTCTTTTATCATTTCGTGAAGTTTCTAATACACTTTTTAGATAAGTTGCTTGACTTTCTCCCGTTCCAAAATCTGTGAATTTTGCCTTTAATCCATTATCCATTCGAATTGCCTCTTGGATTAGATCAACAAATTCCACAGTCTGAGGAACGCCATTATAGATGATATTACGTAATTTTTTCCCAAAGTAAAATCCCAACTCTTCGTAATATCTGATTTTTTCTTTATCTTCAACAATTTTTTCAGGGCTTTGTTCTTTTAAATCTTTTAAGTAATCCGAATAATTCTTTAAAAATTTTTGAGCTAATATTCGTGAGGTATTAGCTAGAGCATTGATGTGTTCTTCGTCCTTGTGAAATGGATGGACCTTTTTTTGTTCAATTTTTTCTAATTCCTTCTTTTTATAATTCAATTCTCCAGATGTCGTAGTAATCTCTCTTGAGAGATTGGCAATATTTTCTTCATTTCCTTTTAATTCATCTTTTAACTGTTTTTCAGTATAATCAATATATGATTTTAGAGATGTTTCCTTTTTTAATAAATTTTCATAATCTTGATCTACATAGAGTGGATTAATCCCAAACTCAAGAATCCCCTTCCGATAATCATCTTTTTTCTTATTGTAATCCTTTAATTCATCTTTTAGTTTTTTTAGGACTACATCATCCATTTTTTGGGGAGTGTCAACATCTTTTGTCTCTAATTCCTTCTGTTTGACTAATTCGTTAAAATGGAAATTTTTTAAAGAATCAATATCGTTCTCAATTTCTGTAAGATTTTTCACGCACTTATTTATCAGTTCAATTTTTTGGTGTATCTTTGTATTCTCTCGGTTATTATCAATTAAAATATCAATAAAATCTTGTATAGATTTATCAACGCCAGGAATTATGATTTCTTCATCCTTATACAGCCTTTTTAAATCTTCGAAGAATTTTATTATTTCACGATAAATTTCATATTCTCGAATTTGGGTCTTATATTCAGTTTTTTCACTTTCCTTTAGTAATATAGCGTTAAATTCTTGTGATATTTTTTTTAATTCTAATCCATCATCAAAATTTTCGATATAATTTTCAATTTTTTCGAATTTTAAATCTGGATGTTGCTTCCACAATTTTAATCTCATTTCTTCTTCAGGCAATAAGGCAACTAAATCCTTTGTTAAATCTTCATGATTTTTATTTATCTTTGAAAAAATCAAATTTATTGTTTCAAATAATTTTCGACTGGCAACAATCTTTTTCTTTTTCTTTTCAATTATTCCCTCCTGATCTTTAGTTAGTTTTGAAATTGCATCTTCAGTTTCCTTGATTTTTTTCCGATAAAAAATGTAATATTTCATTAAAAAAAAGCGTTTGAGTTTATCGTTTCTTTCTTCGATAGACTTTTTAGTCTCGGTTAACCGTTTCAATTGTTTATCTAAACGAGAGATTTCGCTTGATATTTGATTTACCTTCCCAGGATCTTGAGAATCAGAAATCTCTTTGAGTATTCGACTTAAATAATC
>JAXDCF010000007.1:0-9324 GCA_034678205.1 Patescibacteria group bacterium | reverse complement strand
GCAAGAAAAAATAATTAATAAATATCCTCTTTTAGCCTACAAAACAGCTAACTTCTTAATTATTATTTTGATACTATGCTTTTTCTTGGATCCGTAATTTAATGGCTAAAATACTGCTTTCACACAGCAGCAATATGAGTTCGATTCTCGTCGGATCCACTGCTTCGCCAAGGCTACGCAGTGCAGGCACCCCTTCACATACTTAACACGTATTTTATTATTTCTTTATGTATAAACTAACGAAGAAGTGTCCTGCGTAGCTTTAGCGAAGCAGGACGCTCAGGCACTAATTTAAATAAAATAATAATCTATTATGCAACTATCCTAAAACAGCCCAATGTCCACTATGTCCACTATCCATGTCCACTATGTCCACTAAATGTCCACATTCTTATTAAACTGCCAATACCTTTTAAAAATGGTATTTTTTTATTAATAAAAAATATTTGGTAAATATGTCAATAGATATTTAATCTAAATATCTAATAATATCACCGATCTACGTATTTTAGCGACGAATGATGTGTCATTTTTGGGGTAGTGAAAGTTTAAAATTAATAAAACATACCCCAAAAATGACACATTATATTATATTTACCATAAAAATAATAAAAAATTGTTCAATTTTTTAATGTTCCACGTGGAACATTTAGACAGAAACCCTTATTTTATATAGCTAAAACGCACTTCGCATTGTTTTAAATATAATTTTTAAGATAATATAATTCAAACATCTAAAAACATTATATAATCTTATCTTTTAAACATATCATGTTAAAATTTATACTAATAATATAATAAAATTAAACATTATTATCAATAATCATGTCAATGATTAAATATTAAATTATATTACTTTAAATGATCTATCATTTTTAGGTTAACCTTAGTTCATTTTAAACTTTCAATGCCCCAAAAATCATAGATGATATTATGCTGATAATATTAGTTTATGATCTAAAAAAATCAAATTATAGATAATCTTAGTTTTTTAGGTAAAATATTTCTAAAATTAATAATCAATATACTAAAAATAGAACATCATTTGAAGCATAATAATTACAAATTACTAAAAAACATAAAAATATAAGATAATCTTAGTTTTTAAGACATAATTAAATCAAAAATACCACTTGATTACCTTAAAAAAGCTGATCATCTAACATAATTGTTTCTATTTTTACTTTTTAAGACCACTCCCATAATGTTCCACGTGGAACATTATGTCCACTATGCCACAATAATGTCCACTAAATGTCAAGTATAATTTAGACATAATTTAACTATTTTTAATCAATATAACTAACATAATCTATTATTTTCAGACAATTAATTATGTATTTTAACTTTCATTACTCTAAAAATAACACATCATTCGTCGCTTAAATACGTAAAATAGTTAAGATTTTAAGAATACTAAAATAAATCAATTAATTTGTCAATACAAAATTAGATGAAAATTTTAAAAAATAACTACTCAAGATTTACCCTATTAATTTTTAATATATTTTCTATTAATATTGGTTGTGGACATAAAATGTCCACTATAATGTCCACTATAATGCCTAAAAATGCCTTAGTGGACATATGTGGACAAAATTGTGGACAAGTGGACATTATTGTGGACAATTGTGGACATAAAATGTCCACTATCATGTCCACAATAGACCATTGTGGACATACAATATTTTGCAGTTTTGTCCAATTTAATTTATAATAATAAACAATGAAACACCATAACACTTCTGAAATAGGACATATAGGGGAATTGATTGCAGAAAAATATCTTATTTCTAAAAAACATAAAATTTTAGATAAAAACTTTAATTTGATAAATAATAGAACTCACAAAAAAATAGGGGAAATTGACATAATAGCTAAAAAGGGGGGAGTATTAGTTTTTGTAGAGGTAAAGTCAAAAATAAAAAATGGGGGAGAGGGGATTCCTCTTGAAGGCAAATTAAATAAAAATAAAAAGAAGCGTCTTATAATAGTAGCTGAATCCTGGCTTAAAAAGAATAAATTACCTTTGACCACAGCCAGACAAATTGATATAATCACAATCATTATAGATATTAATAATAAAAAAGCGCGCATCAAACATTATGAAAATGCGCTTGAAGAAATATAAAATAAAAAACAATGGATAATCAATTATTATTTGTTATCTTTTTAATCTCAGGATATTTATTAGGATCCATACCCTTTGGATATTTAATCTCTAAAACAAAACAAATTGACATTCGCAAAATAGGCAGTGGTGCTACTGGCGCAACCAATGTTTCTAGGGCATTAGGATTTAAATACGCTATTTTAGTAGCTACTTTAGATATTGCCAAAGCACTTATTACCATATATATTGCTAGCTTTTACTTTCAACCAGGATGGCAACTTGTGCTTATTTCTATTGCACCAGTAATAGGTCATATTTTTCCTATTTGGCTAAAATTTAAAGGAGGAAAAGGGGTTTCTGTAATTTTTGCTTCTATTATATTTATTATTGGGTGGAAGTATTCTTTAATTCTTTTTCTTGTTTGGATTTTGGCCTTATCTTTAATTAAAATTATGAGCTTAACCAATCTAATCGCTTGTCTTGTCTTGCCATTTTTATTTTGGCTTAAAACAAAAGATTATCCCTATTCCTATATATATGTATTATTAGGAATTTTTTATATTCTTGTTATTTGGTTTGCTCATAGAGAAAATATAAAACGTTTAAGGCAGGGAACAGAACCAAAAATCATTAAAAAATAAAGCGCAAATCATATTATTAATTTATAATTTTATATAAATGATTTCTTATCCTTATTATCTCTGGCTTATTTTCTACTTTTTTTGGCCAGCCTATATTGCTAATGCCATTCCTCCTTTAATTAAAAAGGTTGATATTTTAAATTGGCCCATAGATAACAATAAATCTCTATGGGGAGCTCCGATCTTGGGCAATCACAAAACCTGGCGAGGATTAGTGGTAGAATTAATTGCTTGTAGTATTTTCACTCAAATTTTCTTTTGGCTAAATCATTCTTTTGGCTGGAAAATTTACGAAAATTTAGGATTTAATTCATATTATCAGGTTGGGGGATTGGCTTTTGGAACGCTTTTGGGCGCAAGCATTGTTTTTGGAGATATTTTCTTTGCTTTTATTAAACGACGTTTAAAATTAAGGCCAGGGTTTCCTTTTATTCCTTTTGACCAAACCAATTATGTTATCGGGGCTTTTGTTTTTATTGAGCCATTTTTACATTTTGGTCTGATTTTTTGGATTAATTTGTTTATCTTAACCTTTTTTATTCATGTCGTCTTTAATAGAATTGGGTATAATTTGGGCTTGCATAAAGCCAAATGGTAATATAACATAAATATACAAACAAATATGGCAAATATATTAGATTCTATTTATCAAAATGCCTTGTTAAATACACCAAACCTAATTTGGGGTATTTTAATTTTAATTGTTGGATGGCTAGTTTCTATTAGAATTAGAATGATGGCTGTGGATATTTTCAGCAAAATGCGACTTAATCAGATGGCCAAAACCCTGGGATGGGAATCTTTTTTTGATCGCTATGATACAAAAATGAATATTTCCAGATTCTTAGGAGCCATTATCGAGGTATTTTTTATCCTGCTTTTCTTAATGCTTTTCTTTGATACTATTGGACTAAGCCATGTTAACACGGTCTTGCTTAGTGTGATAAATTATTATCCTAATATCCTAATATCTATTGTAATTTTCGTCTTTGCGCTCTATACTGCTAGCTTTTCTAAAAAAGTTGTTTTAGTAAGCTTAGAAAAAGAAAAAATTACTTACTCTGGAGTTTTGGGAGAAATTATTGCTAACTCTACCTGGATTTTATGTATTTTAGCAATCCTTTACCAATTAAACATTGTTCCAGAACTAATCTTAACTGTTTTTATAGGTTTTGTTGCTTTAATTGTAATAACGTTTGGCTTGGCTTTTGGTTTAGGAGGCAAAGATTTAGCTAAAAGAATATTAGAAGAATTAAAAGACGAAATCAAATAGTTATAAAGGGGGAATTAATTTAAAATTCCTCTTTTTGAATTATGGAAACACTTACCCACCAAGAACTGAAAAAAATGTTTATCTTCTCGGCCGAAAGATTGGAGAGAGACAAAGAAAACGTAAACAAAATTAATGTTTTTCCCGTACCAGATCAAGATACTGGCACTAATTTGGCTTCTACTCTTAGAGGAATTAAAGAAACCATTATAGAAAAAGATTACGAGGGAATGGAAGATTTTGGAGCAGCTGTTTTAGATTCCGCCCTAACCGCAGCCCAAGGAAATACTGGTATTATCTATACTGGATTTTTAGCTGGATTTATCCCTGCCCTAGATAACCAAGACCCTGATGCTAAAATTTTAGGAAATGCCTTTATGGAAGGATATGAAAGAGCTAAAGATTCTATTCAAAATCCAAAAGAAGGCACAATCCTAGATGTAATTAAGGCCTTTGCTGATACTTTTTTGGAATTATCTAAAAAAGAAACCGATATTATAAAAATATTTGCCCAAGCTTTTAAAGATGCCAATAGGGCACTTTTGGAAACTCCAAATAAAATGGAAATACTAAAAAAGGCTGGCGTTGTAGATGCTGGAGGTCTTGGATTTTTAATGA
Organism: Patescibacteria group bacterium; assembly: GCA_034678205.1. Taxonomy (GTDB): domain Bacteria; phylum Patescibacteriota; class Minisyncoccia; order Minisyncoccales; family Minisyncoccaceae; genus UBA6220. The sequence continues at coordinate 4,682 of JAXDCF010000007.1, read as the reverse complement.
TTTTGGAAACATATTTAGACACTCTTTCTGAACAAACCGATACCTTAGAAACAATTAAAACTTCTACGCTTAAAGATGAAGAATCGGCCACTCGCAAATTTGTTCAAATACTTTCTAACCGATATGAAGTTGTAGCTTTAATGCGTAGGACTTATGCAAAAGAGCAGGAAATAAGAAACAAATTAAAAAATTTGGGTAATTGCTTGGATATTATCCAAATAGGGGAAAGAACAAAAATTCATATTCACACAGACGATCCTTATGAAGTAAGAGATATAATTTCTAATTTGGGTGCCGTAGAAAACCTAAGAATTCAAGACATGGCTATGGAAATTGTTGGCGCTGAATCAATTTTAAAAGATGTTTCTATTGGAATTGTAATTGATGAAAGAGCGGGCTTAAGCCAAAAAATAATCTCCCATTATAATATTGAAGTTATTCCTTTTCGTATTAATTGGCCAGAAGAACAAAACTTGGACGGAGAAAATGTGTGCGAAAAAATTGTACAAGCGAAAAAGAAAGGATTAAATACTAAGCCTACTATTAATCCTATTTCGCCTGAATTTTTTATGGAATCTTTTAAAAAACAGCTGGAAAAATTTGAAACCGTCTTGGCAATTGTAAGTAGTTCTAAATTATCAAACAACTATAATTCAGCCCTCAAGGCCAGAGAAATGCTTGATCCAAGCCAAAAAGAAAAGGTTTTTGTTGTTGACTCTTATAATATTAGTGCAGGCCAATCTTTAGTTGTTTTGGAAACGATTGAACTAATCAGAGAACAAAGAAAAATAAAAGAAATAATTGAAAGATTAAAAGAAATTATTCCTCGCATCAAATTTTATGGAACTTTAGAAAATACTGGCTGGTGGAAAAGAGAGAAGGCCCCAACCAAGCTATGGTTTCAAAAAAAAGAACCCAAATATTATCTATTTATTGAAGGCCGGGGAGGACGAGTTGTTCCCACAGAAAAAATAAGATCCGATGATTTTGCTTCTGTTTTATTTAGTAAAATAGAAAGGCGCACAAGCCGAGATTTAGCTAGTGGTAAAAAAATAAGAGTTGTTATTGCGCACGGAGATAACCCAGAAGAAGCAGAAAAACTAAAAGCCAAACTAAAAACAACTAAAAAAGCAGACATTTCTTTTATCAGCATCACTGATCCAGTTACAAGTATTAATGCCTGCCCACAAAGCTTATTTGTAGGATGGATAGTGAAATAAATGTCAAATTACAAATGTCAAATTTCCAATCAAATCTAAAATCAAAATGTCAAAAATTTTTGGATTTTAAAACTTAGGATTTGATTTGCCATTGGAAATTTGGATTTTGATATTATGGTCAAATCGTTTTATCATTAGAAATAACGCTTTAAATAATTTTATATATGGAATTAGGTATTAAAAACAATATAGGGATAGTGTCGGATGAAATGGGGGATTTACCAGAAGAAATAATTAAAGAAAATGAAATTTCTATTGTGCCTTTTAAAATAGAATATGGTGAACTAGAAAATCTCCCTGGCAATGTTTATCAAAAAATTAGAACCGCAGAACAAAAGGGGATGAAATCATTAATTAAAACTTCTCAGCCATCTATTAACGCTTTTCTTTCTGTATATCAAGAAAAATTGAAACACTTTGAAAATGTTATTTGCGTTTCTTTTTCTTCTAAAGTTTCTGGATCATATAATTCTGCCTTGCAGGCTGTAAAATTTTTACCCGCTAATCTACAAAGCAGGGTTGCAGTTATTGATTCTCTTTTGGCAACTGGCACTGAAGGTTTGTTTATTTTAAAATTGATTGACCTTATAAAAAACACTCAATTAAAATTTAGCGAAATTATTCAAAAAATCACTAAGGAAATCCCTAATTTCAAGCTTTTAGCAACCTATGATAAGCCCAAATGGATTGAGGCCAGCGGAAGGTTGCCTTCGTTTTTACCTATAGCCTTAAACCAGGCAGAATTAAGAAACATAAAGCCAATTTTTGGTCTAAAGGGAGGAAAGTTATCCATTGTGGGCATTAGAAAAAATATTAATGGTTTAGGGCAAACTATTTTTGAAGAATTCGAAAAACAAACCCTGTCAATAAAAAATTCTGGACGTAAAATAAAAATTGCCATTACTCATGCTGACAATCCAGAACAAGCAGAAAAATTAGCTTCTCTTGTTAAAGCTCGCGATTATCTTGAATTAATTTTTGTTAATTTAGTTTGTTTCCCTGTGGGAGGACATGTTGGACCAGGTACATTAATTTTATCTTGGCAACAAGAATAATCTAAATAAGTCTTAAAATTAGTAAATTAAAAAATATCTAATAAATTTATGAAAAATACTACTATTGTTATCGGAGAAAGTGCTCCTCTAACCGAAGAAATAATGCAACGATTTGGTTTTATAATTGCACCCTTTAAGCTTGACTGGCCAGAAGGAGAAAACTTAACAGGCGATATGTTTACAAAAATGAGAGAATCTAAAAAACAAGGAATTAAAACCACCCCTAAAACCTCCCAACCATCTATGGGCTCATTTAAAAAATGCTTTGAAGAGGCGCTAACCAAAACCCAATATGTTTTAGCCATCACAATTAGTTCTGTTATTTCTGGCACCCATAATTCAGCTATGCAAGCTAAAAAAATGTTTCCAGATGATATTCAGGAAAGAATTTTTATTGTTGATTCTTTTAATGCTGATGCAGCTGAAACCTTACTTGCTATTAAAGCGGCTGAAATGGACGAACAAGGTCTTCCTATAAACGAAATCGTTAAAAAATTAGAAGAACAAAAAAATCAAACCAAACTTTTTGGTATGCTAGAAAGCCCTTACTGGTTAGAAGCTGGTGGAAGACTCGGCCATGGGGTAGCCGTACTTTTAGAACAGATGCAAAAGCTTGGAATGAGACCGATCTTATCTGTGATTGATGGGTTAGTGAAGCCAGCTAATTTAAAAATGCAAGCCAAAGACACTGCCAATGCTTTATTCAAACAAACAGAAAATATAATTAAAGATCCTTTATCAAACAATAAAAAAATAAGCCTAGCGATTACTCACGCCGATAATTTAGCAGAAGCTCAAAAATTAAAGGAATTATTTATTAAAAATTATCCGCAAATAAAAATAGAATTTGTTACCCAGATGGGGCCGGTTATAGGTGCTCATGTGGGGCCAGGCGCTTTAATCTCTTGCACTATCCAAGATTAAATTATTAAAATAATACCCATAAAATAAGGGTAAAAACATGTATTATTGTTTCATTCTTTTGATTATCGCTATTGGATCTTATCTTTTAGGATCAATTCCTTTTGCTTTGATTTTTAACAAACTTGTTTTTAAACAAGACCCAAGAGAAACTGGTTCTAAAAATATTGGCGCTTTAAATACTTTACGGATTGGCGTAAAAAAACGCGGAAAAATAATTGGAGTTCTTTCCTTTTTAGCTGTCTTTCTTTTAGATGCAAGCAAAGGAGTTCTGGCAATTATCCTCACTCAAAAATTTCTCTCTCTTAATTTGGGGGCATTCTGTCCTTTTTGTTTAAACACACCTCCTCATGTTTTAGCTTTCGCAATTGCTTCTTTTTTCTCAATCCTTGGACACAATCATTCTATTTATATTAAATTCCAAGGAGGCAGGGGAGCTGCCACTCTTTTTGGAATTACTCTTTATCTAAATCTAGACATGGCAATGATTTGGTTGGTATCGGTTCTTCTTTTTATCATTGTTGGTGAATTATTAGCTGGACATAAATTAAATAAAAAATTTATTCCAGATGCGCTAAATAATCAAATTATTGGTCGCCTATTAGGAGAAATTGCTGGCTTAGTGGCTTTTTATTTCTTAAGTCCAGAAATTTTTGTTATCGTCACTTTGCCGCTTTTACTTATTTTATCAGCCCACAAAGGCCGATTATTTGAACAGCTTAAAAACATACAAAATAAAACTTATTTACCCAGTTAAATAATTTTGCTGAGTGAATCAAAAAAATGCAAAAAACTTTTTTAATCTTAATAGTTTTTATCGGATCTTATTTATTTGGCGCAATTCCGTTTAGCTACTTAGTGGCTAAAATTTTTTCCAAAAAAGATGTCTTTGAAGTTGGTTATAAAAAAAGCTCATCTTCAAATGTAGTAAAAAATGTGGGAAAAGTTCCGGGAATATTGGCTTTTCTTTTGGATGGAGCAAAAGGCTTTTTGGTTGTTTATTTTTCTCAACAATTAGGATTAAGCCCTTTTCTTCAAGCTATCGCTGGAGTTTTATCTGTTTTCGGACATAATTGGTCAATCTTCGTAGGTGGTAAAGGTGGAAGGGGATTGGCTACATTGGCTGGCGCGGTCTTGGCTTTTTCTTGGCAATTATTGGCTATTATTTTAATTCCTTGTATTATTCTTACTTTTATTCGGACAGCAGCAATTGGAACAATTTTATCTTTAATTACTGGCATATTTCTTGGATCAATTTATCCTGCTTGGGAGCCAATAGCAATCTTACTTTCTATTTCTCTCATACCAGTGTTTATTAAGCGCTTAAGTCCTTGGTCGGAAATCTCAAAAGCGCAAAAAGGAGAAAAAATAAGATTGATAAGAAACCGCTTACTTTATGACCAAGATGGAGTTCCTCCATATCGATTAAAAATTTTCCAAAAAAAAATATAATCCCCTTTATTTTGACATTTGTATAAATAAGAGG
>JAXDCF010000006.1:0-6119 GCA_034678205.1 Patescibacteria group bacterium | reverse complement strand
GCAGTAACGAAGAACAAACAGCAATGGATGGCTGGTCTGCCGATACTTACGCAATATTAGATGTTATGAGAAATAGCACCACTTCTGTAATATTTAAAGTTAATAATTCCAATCAAAAAACATTAAGCAATTATCCTGCTTCAGGAGCTGGAGCTATTAGGTTTAATACTTTTGAAGAAAACAATTCCGAAATTAATCTTGACTGGGTTCTGGTTAGAAAATATACCTCAGCGGAACCAACTATTTCTTCTTGGGGGACAGAAGAAAATTTATAGTTCTTGCAATTTAAAAAAGACATTGGTATAATTATTATTAGAAAAATATTATTTAGGTCGACCAAATAAAAAATTAATTATTATAATTTTAAAAAAATGAATCTATCAATTAAATTATTATCCATTTTTACTATTTTAGCATTATCTGGTTTTATTTTTGTTAATGCTGCTACAGAAGACACCATCAATGCTACAGTTACTTTTCAACAAATTGCCATAACTGCATCTGATGGAACAATTTCTTATGGCACATTGGCTGCTTCTGCAAGTCAAGATACCGTTACTCTTACTGATACACAAACAATTACCAATACTGGTAATGTAGCCGAAGATTTTGATGTTAAAGGATTAGATCCTACAACTGGAGGAAGCTGTACCCATTGGACAATGTCAGCAGACGATAGTCCTGGAGCAAATGAATATGCTCATGAATGGTCTATAACAGGAGGATCAGGAGATGACTGGAATGTATTTACAAGCACATATGAAGAATTTGCTTCAAATAAAGCTGAAGATGCAACAGCGCCATTGGACTTAAAGATAACAATGCCAACAACATCTGATTGTATGGATGCTCAGAATGTTGATGTTACGGTTTTAGCTAGCGCACACTAATATGATTAAAAATAAAGCAAGCTTATTGATCTGTTTTTGTGTTTTATTAATTTGTCTTTTTCCTCTTAATACTTATTCTAAGATTGGTGTTGGGGTTGGAATTGGTAAAATAGAAGTTGACCAACAATTAAGGCCTGGTCAAACATATAACCTACCAGATCTCCCAGTTATTAATACTGGAGATGAGCCTAGTAGTTACCAAGTTTCAGCTGAATATCGTGAGAATGTTCAAGAATTAAGACCAGATAAAAATTGGATTAATTTTTATCCCGACACTATTAGTTTGGAGCCAAACAGTGTCAAAATGGTAAAAGTTACTTTGGATTTGCCAATTGATGCTAAGCCGGGTGATTATTTTGTATTTTTACAAGCTCAACCAATTAAGAGTGATGTAGCTGGTGGAGTCAGTACGGTTAATATTGCTGCTGCTGCTAAGCTTTATTTTACTATTGTTCCGGCAAATATTTTTATGGGAGTTTATTATAAACTGGAATCTTTATGGGATAAATTTTATCCATGGGATTTAGTTGTTGTTTTATTAATCATTTTTATTGTTTTAGTTTATATATTCAGAAAGAAGTTTAATATTCAGATCAGTTTAAAGCAAAAGAAAAAAAGAATCAAAAAAAACAAAATCGACAAATGAAAGAAATAAGGAAAAAAATATTTTTAATATTTTTTCTTATAAATATATTCTGTTTAGATAAATTTTTTTTCGGTTTTAATCAAGCAATAGCTGCTCATATCAAAACCATTGAGGCGACGATTAAAATAACTATTTGCGGAAATAATATTAAAGAAGGAGAAGAAGATTGTGATAATTCAGATCTGGCAGGTAAAACCTGCCAGAATTTTGGTTATACTCAAGGAACTCTTTCTTGTCTTCCTTCTTGTGATTTTAATTTTAGTAATTGTTCTCGTGGTGATGGAGGAGGTGGAGGCGGGGGAGGAGGTGGAGGCGGTTTTATACCCCTGCCACAAACAGCCGTGATTATTAAGGGAAGAGCATATCCAGAAAGCACAGTAGTTATATTAAAAGATGGGCAAATAGCTTTGAAAACTATTGCTGGTCCAGATGCTAATTTTAGCGGACAAGTATCAGGTCTGTCTGCAGGAAGCTATACCTTTAGTGTTTATGGAGAAGATAGCCAGGGAAGAACTTCTAGTCCGTTTGTTTTTCCAATAAAAGTTACTAGCGGGACAACAACAACTATTAGTGGTGTATATATTGCACCAACGATTGCAGTTGATAAAAGCGAAGTTAAGTTAGGAGATAATATTAGTATTTTTGGTCAAGCGTCTCCATCTAGTGAGGTTACGATTGCTATTAATTCTGATAATGAAATATTTGTTAAAGCTAATTCTGATAATAATGGAGTCTATTTGTATAATTTTGATACATCAGTTTTGGAAAAAGGACAGCATTACACAAAATCTAAAGCTGCTCTAAGTGGAGAAATTACTTCGTTTGGAAAAGAAGTGGGATTTATTGTTGGAAATAGAAATGTTTTTGTTGGTTCGGTTCAAAAATCTTTAAAGGCCGATGTTAATTATGATGGCAAGGTTAATTTAGTTGATTTTTCCATCTCCGCTTACTGGTATAAAAGATCACTCAGTGAATCTTTTAAGAAAATAGAAATTGATAAACTAAACGGCGATGGCAAGGTTGATCTAATAGATTTTAGTATCATAGCTTATCATTGGACAGGATGATTATGAATAAAAAAATTATATTAACAATTTTAATAGCTATCTTTTTTGCCAATCAAGTTGATGCGGTTGGTTTAAAATTAGAATCAGAAACCACTGAAATTAAAGTGGAGAATCAATTTAAGATAGATGTTGTTTTGAATTCAGAAGACGAATCGGTTAATGCTATAGGTAGTAAGATTGTTTTTCCACAAGAATTAGTGGAATTGAAAGAAATTAGAGAGGGAGATTCAATTATTAATTTTTGGGTTGAAAAACCAATAGTAAACAATGGAACGATTGGTTTTTCTGGAATAATTCCTGGTGGATATAATGATAATGGCTTAATACTTTCTTTGATTTTTAAAGCTAAAAAGCAGGGGAACGCAATGATTTATTTGAACCAATCAGAGGTGTTTAAAAATGATGGATTAGGCACGCCAGTTAGTTTGAATATTTCTAATATAAATTTATATATCAGAGATTATTATCAAGATAATCAGCGTGTTTTTGAAATCGCAGATAAGGATAATCCGGAAATTTTTGTGCCAGAAGTTAGTCAATCCGAAGATTTATTTAATAATAAATATTTTTTAGTTTTTGCCACGCAAGATAAGGGAGTGGGGATTGATTACTATGAGGTTTGTGAAGGAAATATAAAAAATTGCGTTAAAGCAGAAAGCCCTTATGTTTTAGAAGATCAGAGTTTGGAAAAAAATATTTATATTAAAGCAGTTGATAAAAATGGAAACGAAAGAGTAGTTATTTTAGAAGCACCAAATCCTTTACCTTGGTACAAAAATTATTTATTCTATGTCATAATCATAGTATCATTATTTACCGTAGTGTTTATTAAAAAATTATGGAAAAAATTAAAAAAATATTAATTTTATCCTTTCTTTCTTTTCTTTTTCCGGTTTTTGCTAATGCCGCGACTTTATATTTTTCTCCAAACTCTGGATCATATTCCACGGGAAGTTTAATCTCGGTAGGAGTATATGTTTCGAATCCTACAGAATCTATGAACGCTGCGTCTGGAACGATTAATTTTTCAAAAGATAAATTAGAAGTAGTTTCATTATCAAAAACAGGCTCTATTTTTTCTTTATGGGTTCAAGAACCTGTTTTTTCTAATTCAAATGGAACGATTAATTTTGAAGGAGTAGTTTTCAATCCTGGATTTATTGGAAATGCTGGAAAAATAATAACCATTAATTTTAGAGTTAAGGGATCGGGTAATGGAAGTTTAATTTTTTCTTCTAGTTCTGTCTTGGCCAACGATGGAAATGGAACAAATATTTTATCAAATACCGGTTCGGCTCAATTTGTTCTTAATGAAATTAAGGTTATAGAGCAAATTCCACCTGAAACAACAGTTCCTGGAATACCTTTAGCTCCAAAAATAATTTCTTCAACTCATCCAGATTCAAGCAAATGGTATAATTCCAATACAGTTGATCTTTCTTGGAGCCTTGGATTGGATATTAATGCAATCAGAACAACTTTGAATAAAAATTTAAATTCTACACCTTCGGTTGTATATGAGCCTCCAATTAGTGAAAAAAAATTGAAAGATTTAGAAGATGGCATTTGGTATTTTCATAGTCAATATAAAAATGCTATTGGCTGGGGTGATATTAACCATTTCAGAATTCAAATTGACACTCGCGCACCAGAACCATTTAGTATAGATTTAATAGAGGAAGAAAAAGTTGAAAATTATCAAACAAAAATTAAATTTAGTACCACGGATGCGCTTTCGGGAATAGATTATTATAATATTAAGATAGAGGGTGATTCAACAATTAAGGTTGCTAAAGATGAACTAAATGATGGAATGTATACATTGCCTGTTATTTCTCCAGGAAATAAAAAAATAATAGTTCAAGCTTTTGATAAAGCCGGAAATTATACAGAAGCAACAAAAGAAATTACTATTAAGCCATTGGATGCACCGATAATCACCGATTATCCAAGAGAGTTAAATTATAAAGATAAATTAATTATTAGAGGAATAACTAATTATCCTCAAACACAAGTTGTTCTTTATTTTGAAAAAGATAAAGAGATTGTTTTAACAAAAAATGTCAATACAGATTCTTCTGGAGAATTTTTGTTTGTTTATGAAGAAAAATTAGCAGACGGATCATATAGGGTTTGGGCAGAAGTTGTTAATAGTGTTGGTGCAAAAAGTTTTTACAGTAACTCGGTAAGTATTGTTAAAAAATCAGATTTTATTGAAATAACTTCTAGGGTGGTAGAGGTCTTATCAATAATTATTCCTTTGCTGTTGCTTATAGCACTTTTAGTATTTATTATTTATAAAAGTTATCAAGAAATAATATTTTTAAGAAAGAGGGTGAGAAAAGAATTATTTGAAGCAGAAACAAATATAAGAAAACTTCTCGATTTATTGAGAGAGGATTTAAACAGTCAGATTTTTTTATTGGGAAGAGCTAAAAATACAAGGGGGTTAACTAAGGAAGAAGAAAAAATAATCAAGAAACTAAAGAAAGATGTAGATTGTTTGGAAAAATCGATGAGAAAAGAAATTCAAGACATTGAGAAAGAGATAAAACAATAAATTATAGGAATGATTGTGACACGCTATTAATTTAATATTACATAATGAATAACAGATCATTCACTCTAATAGAATTATTAGTCGTGATTGCAATTGTCGGAATCCTGTCCGGCATTGTTTTAATGTCTTCAAGTGGGGCAGTTAATTCAGCTCAGGATACGAGAATTAAAAATGACATTGATTCTATTAGAAAAGCGATTCTTTCTTACAAAGCTCTTTATGGAGTAGCTCCTATTGAAGATCCAGTGTATTCAGTTGATGGAACTGATTTTACTCTCACAGCCATTTTGTCTGACGGCCAAATTTTAAATTATGCTTTCGATGAAGGATTCTCATATAATGTTTCTTTCTCAAATCCTATTATTAATGGTTCTTTTGATGGAACATGGACGGGGTGGTCAACTTCTGGGGGAGCAAGTATAAAATCAGTAAACGATACTACTGCTTACTTGGGTAGTTACGCAAGCTATCTTAATTATGAACTAACCTGTGCCGATGAAAGAATATATCAAAATATAACGATTCCAAATGCTTATGGAATAATAAATCTAGATTTTTGGGAAAAAACATATCTAAATTATTGGGGGGGTCCAGTAGGAATAAAAATAAACGATGATTATATATGGTATACTGGTGGATGGGAATCTGGTCGTAACTGGCAAGAAACTGCTTGGGCAAACCATGTTATAGATGTTAGTGACTATAAAGGACAATCTGTTCAATTATCGATAGCGTGGGGAGATTTTTATAACTGTTCTGCTGGTGATCACGATGGTTGGATTAGGGTTGATGAAATTAAATTAACTCAGCCCTAGTATTTAATTATTTATAAAAATTTGATATATTTATTCTTAATTTTCAATTCCTATCAGTCGGGCTCCTGGGTCCGCCAGCTGGCGGATGCCCTTCGATATTTTTCTGGTAAAAAATTTTTAGGGCCCGCCTCGTTGCCGTCG
>JAXDCF010000005.1:0-11186 GCA_034678205.1 Patescibacteria group bacterium | reverse complement strand
ACGGCCTTGTCCTGTCCCACGGATTGGATTGATTCTGGCCACGGCTTCTGTGTGATGAAATACGAAGCCAGATCTGATGGCACCACGAATTGTTTGAATGCTGCCGGAGGAGCAGCCGCTTGTCCTGTTTCTCAAACCTCTGGCACTCCCTGGGTGTCTATTTCTCAACTAAACGCCATTGCCGCTTGTTCTAGCTTAGGCAATGGTGCTCACTTAATTACAAACGCAGAATGGATGATGTTAGCCAATGACATAGTTAATCAAGGAACCAACTGGACTACTGGCACGGTTGGCTCTGGTATTCTAGCCAGAGGTTTTGTTAATACAAGCAACACCGCTGTCGCTCCCAGCACTGGCACTGGCTATGAATACAACACTGGCACTAATACCGTTGGAGCTTCTGGCACGATTGACTACCGTCGTACCTTAAACCTAGCCAATAGTCAGGTTATCTGGGACTTGTCTGGTAATGTCTGGGAGTGGACGAATGATACAATCACAGGTTCTAATTCCCAAGCTGCGCCCACAGGCTGGAAACAATACACAGCTGTGACTAACTGGGGCGCTCTTACCTCAAACGATACTATGCCTACAAACAACTCTACCCTCTGCGGAGGTAGCGCCTGCACTTCTTCTAATGGCATTGGTAGATTTTACACAGACACCACCTTAACTAATACTTGCGCTTTCATCCGCGGCGGCAATTGGGGCAATGGCTCGTCTGCCGGGGCGTTCGCACTGCATTTGTATTTTGTGCCTACGAGCGCGTACCCCTACATTGGCTTTCGTTGCGCCCGGTAGCCGTAGAAATCTAATAATCTAATTGGTCAAGGTCGCTCTAAGCGACCTTGACCCAAATCCTTAAAAGAAAAAACAATGGCATCTCATAATGATTTGGTAATTTTTCAAAAAACTTACGATTTAACGCTTTGGACATATCCAATGGTTAATAAATTTCCTAAAAATCAACGGTTTGTTTTAGGTCAAAGAATTGAAAATTTATTGATTCTCATTTTAAGAAAAATAATCCAAGCTAATAAAGAAAGAGGGGAAGCCAGAGCGGAAAATACAAAACAAATCAGCGATATTTTAGATGAATTGTTTGTTATGGTCAGATTGGCAAAAGATTTAAGATTTGTGAGTATCGCAAAATATGGAATTTTTTCTGAAAAAGCAAATGAAATCGGCAAATTGCTTTACGGCTGGCAGAAAAAATTACTTTAAGCTTTTATTTTAAGAAAGAGAATTAATTATCAAATTAAATTTTTGTTTTAAAATCTCATAAAGGGATAAAATCGCATAAATTGTCTTTGCGCTTTCATCCGCGGCGGCAATTGGAACAATGGCTCGAATGCCGGGGCGTTCACACTGAATTTGAATAATGTGCCTACGAACACGAACACCAACATTGGCTTTCGTTGCGCCCGGTACTTTTAATCATCGGCCCGATTAAATTATCCAAGGATTTTTTACAGAGCCGAAAAAATACTGATTTTATTCCTTTCCGGGCATTTTTATTGCAATCAGGGAAAATATTAAGCCTTTATCCTTGGCCGACTATGGTAGTCTTTCGGTTACTCGTGAGGCGAATTTTTCGGTCAAGGTCATTAGGTGATTTATGAAAACATATAACAACCTTTTTAATCAGATTTGCTGTTTTGAAAATATACATTTAGCGTATTTAAAAGCGAGAAAAAATAAAAGATATAGAAATAACATTCTTGATTTTTCGGATAACTTAGAGAAAAATTTGTTGCAAATAAAAGAAGAATTAGAGACTGAGGCCTATAAACACGGCAAGTATCGTGAATTTATTGTTTGTGATAGCAAGAAACGTCACATTAAAGCGCCTTGTTTTAAAGATAGGATTGTGCATCATGCTTTATGTAATATTATTGAGCCAATTTTTAACTCTTGTTTTATTTTTGATTCTTATGCTTGCCGTAAAAGCAAGGGAACGCACTGGGCAGTAAAAAGATTAAAATTTTTTTTAAAAAACAAAAATAACATTTATTGTTTACAATGCGACATTTCCAAATATTTTGATAGCATTTCGCATGATATTTTAATCCAGCTTATAAAAAACAAGATAATCTGTTTTAAAACAATCAGGTTAATCAAGGAAATATTAAGCAGTTCTTTTGAAAAAGAACCTGGCAGAGGAATTCCCATCGGGAATTTAACTTCGCAATTATTTGCTAATATTTATTTAAATAAATTAGACCAATTCGTTAAACGAAAATTAAAAATTACTCATTATCTTCGCTATATGGACGATTTTTTGTTTTTGGGAAAAAATAAAAGAGAATTAAAAAAATTATCAATTATAATTAAACAATTTTTATACCAAGAATTGAATTTAGCGATTAATCCACAAAAAATAATTATTTTTCCATGCTCTCTGGGCATAGATTTTTTGGGTTACGTTATTTTTAAAGATCACATTCTTTTGAGAAAAGCTACGGTTAAAAAGTTTTTGCGAAAAATTAAAAACAAAAATAGTACAGAGAGAAATACAGCTTGGCTTGCCTATGCGAAACATGCTAATTCGTATTTATTAAGTAAGAAATTGAATTTATCATAATTTTTTATTCGGCATAATTAATTTTCATAATTAAGCAGAGAAATAAGCTAAAAGATTTTGCCTTTTTACAATAATGCATTATAATAAAAATACTATGGAAACTAAGGCGTGGGTAATATCAATTAATATGGGATACGGACATCAAAGAACAGCTTATGCTTTGATGGATTTGGCGGTAGATCAAAAAATTATTAATGCAAATAATTACGAAGGTATTCCTAAAAAAGATAAAGCACTTTGGGAGGGTTCGCGAAAGTTTTATGAATTTATCTCAAGGTTTAAAAAAACTCCTATAATTGGAGAATGGATTTTTGATCTTTATGATAAAACTCAGAAAATTTTTGATTTTTATCCCAAAAGAGATTTATCAGCCGATAATTTTATTCAAAGAAATACATATGCTTTATTAGCAAAGGGGTGGGGCAGACATTTAATTAGAAAATTAAGTCCAGGAAGAAACGAAAAAGCTAAGCCAATTATTTCTACTTTTTTTATTCCTGCTTTTATGGCAGAGTATTTCAGATATCCTGGGGATATTTATTGTGTAGTTTGCGATGCTGATATTAGCCGTAGCTGGGCTCCGTTAATACCTCAGAAAACCAGGATAAAATATTTAGTTCCAAACGAAAGAACCAAACAACGCCTAATGCTTTACGGAGTTCCCAACGAAAATATTTTTTTAACTGGTTATCCTTTGCCCATGTCAACAATTGGTAATGAAAATATGTCTCTTTTAAAATATGATATTCGGAATCGTTTGGCCAATTTAGATCCTCAAAAAAAATATGAGAAAGATTACGCGTCTTTAATTAAGTTTAATTTTGGAGGATTACCTCTTAATTCAGACCATCCTTTAACTATAATGTTTGCTGTTGGTGGTGCTGGCGCGCAAAAAGAAATGGGAATTGAACTTTTAAGGCAATTTAAAAATAAAATTGCAGCTAGAGAAATGAAGATAATTTTAGTGGCTGGGACTAAAATGAAAATCAAACAATATTTTGAGGAAGAAATCAAAAAATTACAGATGGAGAAATTTAAAAACGTAGAAGTTTTATTTGCCTCGGAATTTAGAGATTATTTTGATGCCTTTAATCAGTCTTTAAGTAAGGCAGATATTCTTTGGACTAAACCATCAGAGCTTTCTTTTTATTCTGCTTTGGGGGTTCCTATTATTATTGCGCCTACGATTGGCTCACAAGAAGATTTTAATAAAGAATGGCTTTTAGCGAAAGGATTTGGCGTTGAACAGAAAGATATAAAATATGCTTATCAATGGATTTTTGATTGGTTACGTGAAGGTTATTTTGCAGAAATGGCAGTAGAGGGTTTTGCCGAGGGAGAACAGTTGGGAGTTTTAAAGATTAAACAAATAATTTCTAATTAATGGAATATCTTTGGTTAATAGTTTCAATTTTGGGTTATTTTGCTTTTGCTTTGGCATCATTGGGAGATAAAATTATTTTAGGCCAATCGGCCAGGCCAAGAGCTTTTACTTTTTTTGTGGGAGTTTTAAATATTCTCGTGATTTTTTTAATTCCTTTTGTTGGTCTCCAAATTCCTTCAAATTATACAATGGTTTGGATAATTTTAGATGCCATTATTTATGTTTTTGGAATTTATGGAATGTTTAGTGCTTTAGAAAAATTTGATGTTTCTCGAGTTATCCCTGCTATTGGCGCAACTCAGCCAATTTTTATTTTTGCCTTAACTTGGTTATTCTGGGGGAAACAGCCATTTTCTTTTCAGCAAATTTTAGCTTTTTTACTTTTGCTTTTTGGCACGATCTTAGTAAGTTTAAATAGAAAGGGAGATCTATTTAACAAAGATAGTATCAAAATTTCCTTAGTTACGGCATTATTATTTTCTTTGGATTTTGTTTTTTCAAAATTTGTATATTTGGATATGCCTTCTACCACCCAGGGATTTTTACAAGGTTTTATCTGGATTAGAATTGCGAGCACAGCGGTTGCGATTTTATTTCTTTTTAACCCAGATTTTTACAAAGATGTTTTTTCAAAAAGAAAAAAGACCAAGCCCCAAACAGGTTTGCTTTTTATAATTTTTCAGGCAGTGGGTGGCACCGCCACAGTTTTACAAAGCATCGCAATTGCTTTAGCTCCTATTGCTTATTTAGCGATTATTAATGCTTTACGTGGCACGCAATATGTCTTTCTTTTTATTTTCACAGTTATTTGCACTATTTTTATGCCCCATGTTTTAAAAGAAGATATTTCCAAGGGTATAATTATTCAAAAGGTGGTTTCTATTTTAATTATTGGCCTAGGCCTAATCTTATTATTTTATTAATAAGAAGGATATTTTTTCACTTGATTCTTGGGGTTTTTAAGATATAATTAGAGTATGCATAAAATTATGAAATATATCTTATTTTTGTTATTTTTGGGCTTACTCGCCCTCATTATTTGGTTTTTTTGGGGTAGCCCCAAGAAGTCAGAAAAAATAACCTGGGGGGTTAATTTTTCTTTAAAACAAGCTATTTTTTTAGAATTAGACTCTAAAGAACTTTATTTATCTCTTTTGGATGATTTAAATTTTAAAAACGTTAAAATTTCTTTGCATTGGGACTTGATGCAACCCAAAGAAGATGAGTATGATTTTACTGAATTAGATTGGCAGGTAGCCGAAGCAGAGAAAAGAAATGTTAATTTAACCTTGGCGATTGGAATGAAAACTCCACGTTGGCCAGAATGTCATTTGCCACAATGGGCCATAAATTTAACTAAAGAGCAACAACAGCAGAAAATTTTAGAGTACTTAGAAGTTGTTGTTTTGAGGTATAAAAATTCTTCTGCACTTTATATGTGGCAGGTAGAAAATGAGCCATTTTTTAAATTTGGAGCTTGTCCTTGGTCTGATGAAAATTTTTTAAAAAAAGAAATTGCTTTAGTAAAACAGCTTGATCCTAATCATCCAATCTTGATTACCGACAGTGGAGAAATGTCCACCTGGAATAGAGCGGCTCAATTGGGAGATGCAATTGGATTTACAACTTATAGAACTGTTTGGCAAGATCAATTAAAGTTTTATTTTTGTTACGATCCTTGGATTTCACCAATGTATTATTACCGTCGAGCTCAATTTATAGAAAAAATTTATCATAAAAAAGCAATCGGGGTAGAATTGCAGGCCGAGCCCTGGTGTAAAGATTCAGTAATGCGAACGCCCATAGAAGAGCAGGAAAAAACCATGAGCTTAGCTCAGCTTAAAAAAGCAATTCAATTTGCCAAAGACACTAAAATAGATACTTATTATTTTTGGGGAGCGGAATGGTGGAGTTGGATGAAAACAAAACAAAACCATCCAGAGTATTGGAACGAAATAAAACAATTAATTTCTGAATAATTTATGTTAAGTATCATCATACCAACTTATAATGAGGAAAAAAGGTTGCCTAGTTTATTAAAAGTACTTACTTCTGAAAAACAAGAAGATGTGGAAATTATTATTGCTGATCGTCCTGGAGAAGATAGAACCAGAGAAATTGCCAAAAGTTATAATTGTAGAATAACCGACGGCGGGACTCCATCGGAAGGTAGAAACTTAGGAGCCAAAATAGCCAAAGGCGATATCCTTTTGTTTTTAGACGCAGATATAAAATTGCCCAAAAATTTTATTAAAAAATCTTTGGCTGATTTCAATGATAGATCTTTGGGTGTGGCTTCTTATCATTTATTTCCAATTAAAAATAATTTTTGGCTTAATTTTTTTACTCTAAATCTTTTTTATAATTCTCAGCAAACTTTATTGCGAAAAGTTTTTCCAATGGGCGCGATGGGAATAATGGTAAAGAAAGAAATATTTAATCAAGTTGGCGGTTTTGATCCAACCATTAAATTAGCAGAAGATATGTATTTTGTTGGTCAGGCTGCTAAATTAGGAAAATTTGATATTATCAAAGACGTTCCAATTTATATGCCCTCCAGAAGATTTGATAAAGATGGATATTTTAGAACAGCGGGTAAATATCTTTTGTGCGGACTTCATATGTTTTTTAAAGGGCCGGTGCGGAGTGGTAAAGTTTTTGATTATAAATTCAACCATTACGAAGAAAAAAAGAAATAATTAATTAAATTTAATTTTAAAGAATATGTCTATGTATCAATTGCCGGAATTAAATTTAAAACAATTACAATCTCCGGCAAATAAACCACAAAATTTTAATCTCATTACAGCTGCCATTATTCTAGTTGTAGGAATTTTTCTGGGTCTTATTTTTGGTTATTATTTTTATAAGGGCATGGGGGATGAATTAGTTAATAAAATCGCTTTTTCAAATAATTCAGATTCTACCCTTGAAGCTAAATATGAACCACAAACAAGCCAAGAACAAAAAATTATTCAAGTTGTTAATGATGCCTCGCCTTCAGTGGTTAGTATTGTAATTACCAAAGAGGTGCCAGTTTATGGATATAAATATCCAAGCTCTGGCTCAGATATTTTTGATCCTTTTGGAATTCTTAGTAATCCACAAAGAATACAGATCGGCAAGGAAAAACAACAGGTTGGCGCTGGTTCAGGATTTATTGTTTCAGAAGATGGATTTATTTTAACAAACAAACACGTTGTTTCTGATGCTAAAGCCGAATATACCGTAATAGATAATAAACAAGAAGAATATTCTGCAAAAATTATTGCAACTGATCCAGTTCAGGATTTGGCGATAATAAAAATTGATGGCAAGGATAATTTTAAGCCAGCAAAATTGGGGAATTCAAGCAATATTCAAATAGGGCAAACTGCGATTGCGATTGGCAATGCCTTAGGAGAATTTCAAAACACTATTTCCGTGGGTGTTATTTCTGGATTGGGTAGAACAATTGTGGCTAGCGGAGGTATTGAGGGGGGTAGTGAAACCCTAGAGGATATTATTCAAACAGATGCAGCTATCAATCCAGGTAATTCCGGTGGCCCACTTTTAAATTTAAATGGTGAGGTAATTGGAGTAAATACAGCCACTTCCGAATCTGGAGAAAGCATTAGTTTTGCTATTTCTATTGATAAAGCCAAAAGAGACATTGAGCAAGCTCGTTCTGTTGGCAAAATTTCTTATCCATATCTTGGAGTAAGATACACTATTATTAATGATAAAATACAAGAAGAAAAAGAATTATCAGTAAATTACGGAGCTTTAATTTTAAAAGGGACATCTGCAAATGAGCCAGCGATTGCCAAGGGTTCCCCAGCTGCTGCTGCAGGGTTAAAAGAAGGGGATATTATTTTAGAATTTGATAATCAAAAGGTTAATAAAAATAATACTTTGGCCAAAATTATTTCTAATTATAATCCCGGCCAAACAGTTGATTTAAAAGTATTAAGAAAAGAAGCTGAAATTACAATTAAAGTAACCTTAGGAGAATGGGATCAGTAAGCCAGAATATTGTATTTATATTTTAATATAATGAACGAAATTGAAGAAATAAAATCACGGTTAAATATCGTGGACGTTGTCCAGAGTTATTTAAAACTTGAAAAGGCGGGCATAAATTATCGTGCCTGTTGTCCTTTTCATTCAGAAAAAACGCCATCTTTTTTTGTTTCGCCAGCTCGTCAAATGTGGCATTGTTTTGGAGGATGTAATGAGGGAGGAGATATTTTTAAATTTGTAATGAAAATAGAAAATATAGAATTTATCGACGCTTTAAGAATTTTAGCTAATCGAGCAGGGGTTGAATTAAAATCACGCCAAGGAGATGCTTGGCAAAAAAACAAAAGCGAACGGCAGATTTTACTTAATCTTTGTGAAATAGGAACTAGATTTTTTGAAGCCTATTTGAAAAAGAGTGCAAAAGGCAAAGAAGCTAATGAGTATCTTTTAAAAAGGGGATTAACTCAAGAAACGATTGAAGCTTGGCGAATTGGTTATGCTCCAGAAGCTTGGTCTCATTTGTCTGATTTTTTAGTTAGTCGTGGCTATAAAAGAGAAGATATTGTTAAGTCTGGATTAGCGATATCCAAAGATCAAAATAAATTTTTTGATAGATTTAGAAGTCGAATTATTTTTCCTATTCGCGGATTTAATGGAGAAACAATCGGTTTCACGGGGCGTATTTTTGGCAATACAGACGAGAACGAAGCAAAATATTTAAATACTCCAAATACTTTGCTTTACGATAAAAGTCAGGCCTTGTTTGGTATTGATAAAGCCAAGCTAGAAATCAGAAAAAGCGATTTTTGTATTTTAGTTGAGGGAAATGTGGATTGTATTATGTCACATCAAGCTGGACTTAAAAATTGCATTGCTGTATCTGGCACCGCCTTGACTCCGCAACATTTAAGGATTATAAAAAGGTATTCACC
The DNA here is from genome assembly GCA_034678205.1 of Patescibacteria group bacterium. GTDB lineage: Bacteria > Patescibacteriota > Minisyncoccia > Minisyncoccales > Minisyncoccaceae > UBA6220. The sequence goes on along the minus strand of JAXDCF010000005.1, from coordinate 2,284 downwards.
AAACTTAGTTTTGGCTTTTGATATGGATGAGGCTGGCAATAAAGCAACCAAAAAAGGCGTAGCTTTAGCACAAAAAATGGAATTTAACACTAAGATCATTCCTTTAACTGACGAAAAAGATCCGGCCGATATTATTTTTCACGAGGGAGAATCTAAATGGAGAAAAATGATCGAAACAGCTAAGCCGGTAAATGAATTTTATTTTGAACTGGCCTTAAAAAATAAAGACGTTAATCTGTTAGAAGATAAAAAGAAAATTATTGCAGAATTATTACCAATTTTTAAGAAAATAGGAAATGCAGTTGAGCAGTCCTATTGGCTAAATAAGCTAGCAATCATGGTTAGGGTAGAAGAGCAGGATTTAAGAAAAGAAATGGAAAAAATAAAAGACGAAGAAGATAATTTTGAAGTAATGAACATTAGTCCAAAATTTAAAGAAGAAGTGCCAAAAACCAAACAAGATCTTTTAGAGGAACAGATTGTTTTATTTATCTTGTTAGATCGAGATAATATTTCTATGCTTTCTTCAGAAATAGTTAATAATTTTACCGGTTTATCCAAAGATATTTTGTTGAAAATAATAGAAAATCCTAAGATTAGTAACGATGAATTATTGGCACAATTAAAAGATTCTCCAGAAACGGTAAACCTTTTAAACTATTTGATTTTAAAATCAGAAGTTGAAGGCGAAATAGATGACTTGAAAATAGAGCTTGAAAAATGTGTAAGAGAGAGGCATAATCTAATCAATAAAAATAGCCGCCGAGATTTAGCTTTAAAAATAAAAGAATGCGAAGCTTCGGGCGACTTAGAAACTTTGCAAAAACTTCTTGAGCAATTTAATAGTTTAACAAAAAATAATAAAAAAGATAATGAAAACCAAACCCAAAAAAATATCAAAGACCTCGAGCTTATCTCGAACGAAGTCGAGGAGCTTGTCGAAGGGGCAGTCGAAGAAGTTAGTGAAAAAGAAGACCAAGCCACAGGCGAAAACAAAGAAGCTAATCAAGAAATCGTTGAAATCCAAGGCCAAGTTCAAAGCCAAGAAATCAACAATCAAGAAATCCAAGACCAAGAAATCAGTTAAAAAAATAGTCAAGAAAAAAAATTCGGTTAAACTCAAAAAGAGTTTAAAATTAAGCAAATCTAAAAAGATAAAGAAAAAGAAACCGCTCGTTTCTGTTGTTTCACCAGAACAATTAGATTCTATCTTAAAAAAGGGGAAATTGCGTGGTTTTATTACTTTTTCCGAAATATTATCTACTTTTCCTAATATTGAGGATAATATTTTTGAATTAGAAAATATGTTTGCCGAGTTTGAACAAGCTGGAATAGAATTAAAAGACTCAAAAGGATATTTAGATTATGGTGGTGAGAAAGCGCCTAAAAAGAAAGGACGCAAAAAGTCTTCTACTGGTAAAATTGATTCTGTTCAATCTTATCTCCGTGAAATTGGAAAAATTCATGCAATTAATGCGCGCGAAGAAAAAGAACTAGCCAGGAGAATAGAGGCCGGAGATTTAGATGCGAAAAGAAAATTAGCCGAAGCCAATCTTCGTTTAGTTGTTTCTATTGCCAAAAAATATATTGGCCGTTCTCCTAATCTAACTTTATTAGATTTAATTCAAGAAGGAAACTTGGGATTGTTTCGTGCAGTAGAAAAATTTGATTGGCGCAAGGGCTATAAGTTTTCTACTTATGCCACTTGGTGGATCAGACAAACAATTACTCGTGCTTTGGCAGATCAAGCCAGAACAATTAGAATCCCGGTTCATATGATTGAAACTTTAACTAAGTATACTCAAGCCAAAAGACGATTATTGCAGGATTTAGATCGTGAGCCCTTAGCCGAAGAGGTAGCAGCCGAAATGGGAATAGAAATTGAAAAAATTAGACATTTAGAAAAAATTTCTCAAAAAGCTGTTTCTTTGGAAACACCGGTGGGTGAGGATGAAAAGGATAGTGTTTTGGGAGAATTTATTAAAGATGAAAAAATAGAATCTCCAGCTACCCAAGCTGGCCGAAAACTTTTGCGGGAACATTTAGACGAAATTTTTACCTATCTTAGCGAAAGAGAGCAAAAGATTTTATCAATGCGTTTTGGAATGGAAGATGGCGTGAGTCACACTTTGGAAGAGGTGGGGCAGGAGTTTGGTGTAACAAGAGAAAGAATTCGTCAGATTGAATCCAAAGCAATTGAAAAGATTCGCCAGCACACCAACGTCAAAAAACTAGAAGGATACTAATGTTTGGGGGTGCCACCCCTAAACATTAGAATCAAGAA
>JAXDCF010000004.1:0-3941 GCA_034678205.1 Patescibacteria group bacterium | reverse complement strand
TTTATCGTCTCTAATAAATCCGAATGACTTAATCTATCTTTTGTGATTGCATAATCCGCATCGTCGCTTGAACTATTTTTAACGCTCACTCCGATCCAGCAACCAGTTTTAGGAATAAATGATTTTGTTGAATCCATTTCTTTAAAATCAATAAAGTCTGGACTACTTAAAGCTAAGCTTGCAATATGGCTTTCATAATAATTCCAGCCCTGAGGAATCTTAAACTTTAAACCAGCTTCTTTATTTTCAAAATAGACCTCACCATTAGCTTCCTGCTTAGCAAAGCTATTAAATTGAACATAGCCGAGATTTTCTTCTTGCTTTTGCTGTAGATATTGCCAAAAGTAAAAAGCCGATCCGGCAATAACCAAAAATCCAACTATTCCAATTATTATTTTCACACCCTTCTTCATATTATTATATTATTATATTTTTATATTATTTATAAATTATCTTTTATTAATACTTACTTGTTATATTCCTACTCCCCACACCTTTAAACTCATGTTTAGGGGTGGCACCCCCAAATATTCAACTAACCGATACAAAAGAGCTAATCACTAAAAAAACATCGTAAACCAAAGAGCTAATCGCCCATGTTTGGGGGTAGCACCCCCAAACATTCAACTAACCGATACAAAAGAGCTAATCACTAGCATGAATACAATCCAGAACGTCGCCCAAACTGTATTCTATTCACTTTTAAACGAACCAATCACTAATAAAAGAAAGTGCTAATCACTAACAAACTGCCAAAAGAACCAATCACCCATGTTTAGGGGTCTGACCCCTAAACATTCTGTTCTTTTAATCTTTTTCAATAATATATCCGGAATCATCGCTGTTTATTCTTGCTGGAATAGCTTTCATCCAACCTTCGATTTGGTCTCTATAACCCTCCTCTCCTTTTAGTAAATCTAAATAAAAATCGCGACTAGTGATGGATGGGAAATTTTTATGTCCTAAGTAATCTAAGTGGCTTGACCATCTATATTCTTGTAAAAAATCTTTGTACTTTTTATAATCTTTCTCTTCTCCGCCACGCCAATCCTCACTAAGTAAATCCAAGGGATTAAAATGCAAATAAAACAATAAATAATCAAAATAATTTTGCTTGTTAATATGCTTCGCCTTGAATGGTCCTTGAAATAGCGGACCGACTCTTTTATTTTTTAAATTAAAACAGGAGGCATATCCAGAGCCAATTTTATGCATAAACTTTATTATGCCGCCGTCTATCCTTTGTCTTAAAATTAAATGGAAATGATTAGGCATTAAACAAAATGCTAAAATATCAATTAATAGTTTGCGAGGTTTTCTATTTTTCTCTTTTACAAAAGTTAAATCAATTTCTTTCTCTGTGGCGCCCTTCGGTCTACGACAAGAAAAACGAATATTTGATCCTGCGACAAAATTAGCATCATTAAATTCATACATATCATTAATAAAACGGATGTAATCAATTCTTTCCTGAAAAATATCACGCTTTTCTACTCCACGATTATAAATATGATAAAATTCATTATTAACAAATTGTGGCTTCTGCTTACGAGGCATATAAATTAATTTAAACTTGTACTTATTAAATATGGAGAGAAATATTTAGAAATGTTTAGGGGTCTGACCCCTAAACATGGGTCTGTCTTGCTTAATTTTTGTGCTTAGTTTTTGTTTATTTTTATTAATATTATTAAAATATAAGATGTTAGGGATACTACGAAGGGCTCCCTTTGGGGGAGCCCGAATTTAGCGAGTATTAAAATCACTATTAATAATTAATCTAATTTGAAATAAAAATATTATTTGCGCTGAAAAATATTTCCGCATTGCAATTAAAGTTAAATTTAAAAGAGCTTAAATTTAAATTATTTATTTATTTTTATACATTCTATTTCCATTCGCCCATGTTTGGGCCTCCGAGGCCCAAACATTCTTAAAAAGAAGAGCTTGCTTAAATAAATTATGTGAGCGCAGAGAGGGGTAAAGTGCGGCCCTGCAATATAAGATTAATAATCAAGCGTAAAATAACAATTAAAAGCTCTTCTCTATTCATTTGGTTAAGAGGTTTATCAGTTGTAAATGGAAGATCAATATTAGAATCATTATTATTGTCGCTATTATTATCAACATTGTCTTCGGAATCTATACCGTTATCAACAAAACTGCTGGCAGTAATAGAATAACTATAATCAGCTGTGCTATTAGAATCTTGGATTTGAAGCGACGGAATCATAATAACTGAAATAACATCTTGGTTGATATTTGGAACAATCAACTCCCCTGTTTTTGTGCTATCTATTTTCAAAAACTTTACTACCGAAGTTCCGTCTACATTCTTAAGAATATATGGTACAGAAAATTTTCCAGCAGATTGATTTTTAAAAACTATTTTTAAATTTCCGGTTCCGCCACTAAATTTTTGCCAATGCGCTGAATAATTTTTTAAATTCTGTCCTAAATTGAGATTACTCTCTCCAGAAAATGGCAAAAAGTTACTAAATGCTAAAACATGAAAATCTTTTAAATTTTTATCTTTAAAACAATAAGCCGAAGAAAGCGTACAATCATTCAAATAGGCAGCAATCGTAAAATTAGTAAAAGCAGTATTAAAATTATTCTGTGAGCTAATTCCAATGATAGCTTCGTTAAGACTAGCAATTCCAACTTGTTTTGATTTTAAAGAATTGGTTAAAACAGGCAGGCCGTATTGATCAACTAAATAATGAATAAAAATACTGGTAACCCCGTAATCAGCGGTTGTTTTATTCCAAATCACTAAAGAATCAGAAGAATTATCTATAAATAATTTTTCTCTATTAGCTAAATAACTAGAATCTGTTTCGTTATTATAGCCCAGCAAAGTAACAGCGTATTCAGCCCTAGCTTCATTTAACCAAACCTGCTCGGAAACTCCACGCATTAAATCTTTTTGATTAAGAGTGATTAAATGCATAAATTCGTGAGCTAAAAAAGATTTCATCAAAGGATTGGTAAGATTATCTATATTTAAATAAATCATTTCTCTCTGATTGCTAAGAGGATTTACTATTTTTTCGTATCCATCTACGGTGCGGATATACCCGCGAGTATTTTCTTTCATTGAATGAAGAAGAATTGTAACTCTCGTATCTCTATCTATTCCGGGCATAGCTTCACTTCCAAAAACTGAAGTTAACTGCGCATAAATATTAGAATCAAATTCTTTGCCTAAAGTACTTAAAACAGAATAAAGAGATTCTTTTTCTTTTTCTGTTCTCTGATTCAACCAATCGTTGTCTATGTAAAAATATGCCTTATCAGAATTTCTAACTAAGGTTGCTGAAATTTGTGTTTTTGTTGTGCTGGTATATCCTGGATCAACAAAAAAGTTCTGTTGCTGTCCTACATTATCCGCCCTGGTCATCACCGGAACAAAAATCAACAAACACAATAAAATAAAAAAATGTTTTTTAAAAATATTTTCCATAAAAATAATTTATGTTTTTAAATTTTAGCATAAATTTTTAAAAACGCAAAATCAAAATATTTAGATGCGCATCTTAAATAATACTACGGATTAAAAAGATTTTTGATTCTGAAAACCTCTTAATCCATGTTTGGGCCTCCGAGGCCCAAACATTCTCTCTCTTCTCCCTTAAATATTAAATATTTTAACAGAATAGTAATAGAACGGTAACGGAATAGTAATAGAACGGTAACGGAACAGAAATAAAACAGTAACAGAACAGAAAACCACCCCGAAGGGTGGTTTTCTTTTCGATTTGAGACATCGAGAAACTTTACTTGAACCGTTTAACTAGTTAGAAACATTTACTAAGTTAGTTGGGTAGTTCAAGATATTAACTGCATCGATATTGTTAACACCTCCTTTTACATCTTTCCAATCGAAATCAGCTAATGGCATAATCTTTGTTCTTACAGAATCACCAGTTCCATCTGAA
>JAXDCF010000003.1:0-6434 GCA_034678205.1 Patescibacteria group bacterium | reverse complement strand
ATTTTTCTTTTTGCCGTTGATAAATCATCAGAAGTTTTAGCTTTTGTTTTAATAATTTCTTTTATTATTGATTCAAAATTATTTTTCATAATGGATCAAAATTTAGTAAAATCTATTTTAAATAAGACCGCGACCGATTATAATTCTGTGGCAGAAAAATATTCGGAAGTGAGAGAAAAAAATTGGAGAGAGATGGATTTTCTTTTTGAAAATTATTTAAATCCAAATGATCGGGTTTTAGATTTGGGTTGCGGAAATGGGCGATTTTACAATAAATTTATTAATTGCGGAGCAGAATATTGGGGAATTGATTCATGTCAAAAATTAGTAGAAATCGCTAAAAAAAATTATCCAGAGGCCAGTTTTGAAGTTGCCGATGCTTTCAATATTCCCTACGATTCCGATTTTTTTGATAAGGTTTATAGTGTTGCTGTTCTACATCATATTCCTTCAGCCGAGTTGCGCCTAGAGTTTTTAAAAGAAATTCGAAGAGTTTTAAGCACTAATGGCTATCTAATCTTAACAGTTTGGGATTTAAAAGAAAAGAGCAAAAAAAGAAAGTTTAATTTTTTAACCTGGTTTTGGGAGTTGTATTTGGAAAGAGGGGATATTTTATTGCCATGGTATGGCGTAAAAGATGCTTATTTCCATTCTTTTAATCTCGCAGAGCTGATTGCTTTAGTTGAAAATGTTGGTTTTAAAATTATCCGTAAAGGAGAAATAAGCGTAGGAGAAAAGCCGTATAACAATTTTTTTGTGGTAGCTAAAAAAATAAATTAAAATATTAAAAATTATAAAAATATATGAAAAAAAATTGCCCTGCTGTTCCCAAAAAATCAAAATACAATATCGTTGTTTCTGGTGCTGCCAATACTAAGCATTGTTGTAATGAAATTGAAAAATTAAGTTTTGAATTAGGAAAGGAAATTGCTAAATCTGGCCACACCTTAATTACGGGCGCAACTACGGGAGTTCCTTATTTTGCTGCTTTGGGATGTAAAGAAGCAGGAGGATTTAATGTTGGTTTTTCTCCAGCTGAATCAGAATTAGCGCATATCAAAAGTTATTGTCTTCCGGTAGATGTTTTTGATGTTATGATTTATACTGGTGCAGATTATACAGGTCGAGATGTTATAATGACTAAGTCAGCCGATGCGGTTATTATTATTTGTGGCCGCATGGGAACTTTACACGAATTTACGACAGCAATTGAAACCAAGAAACCTACAGGTGTTTTGGAAAGAACGGGTGGTGTAGCGGATGAGATTAGAAATATAACAAAAAGAATTTATTCTCGACAAGAAAAAAATATAATTTTTGAAACTGATCCCAAGGTTTTAGTTAAAAAAATGATTGAAGTTATGGATGAAATTAAAAATAAAAGCACAAAACATTTGAAAAAGATTAATTCTTCTAAATAGTTTTGATTTTTATAAATTTATATATTATCAATATGATAAAAAATAAAAAAATAATCAAAAAACCGGTTAAGAAATTAGTTAAGGTAAAAGTTGTCAAAACAAAGAAACCCGCCTCCGCCCTACGGGCTATGGCGGGCGATGGAAAAAAAGTTGGCAAAATAACGCATTATTATAATAATATTAAGGTGGCGGTTGTTAAACTTTTGGATGTTTTGTCTATTGGGGATGAGATTAGAATAAAGGGAGGAAAAGAAACTGATTTTAAGCAAAAAATTGTTTCTATGGAAATTGATGGCCAAAAAATTAAAAAAGCTAAAAAGGGTCAACAAGTTGGGATTAAAATAAAAAATCGAGCCAGAGAAGATTATTTAGTATTTAAAATTTATTCGGCTAAATAAATTTGACTATAAATATGAAATTTATTGCTGATTTTCATCTGCATTCAAGGTATTCTCGTGCTACTGGAAAAAATACAGATTTAGAAAATATAGACAAATGGGCAAAAATTAAAGGAGTAAAGGTTATCACCTGTGGGGATTTTACGCATCCAGTTTGGTTTAAAAACTTAGAACAAAAATTAGAGCCTGCCGAGCCAGGACTTTTTAAATTAAAAGATTCTAAAACCGAAACAAGGTTTATTTTAACAACAGAAATAAGTTGTATTTATACAAAAAAAGGAAAAGTTAGAAAAATACATATTGTAATTTTTTTACCTTCACTCGAAAAAGTAAAAGAATTTAATAATCGCTTAGGTAATATAGGCAATATCCGTTCTGATGGTCGTCCCATTCTTGGGTTAGATGTTATAGAATTATTAAAAATAACTTTAGAAGTTTCTCAGGACTGTTTATTTGTTCCAGCGCATTGCCTTACTCCTTGGTTTAGTATTTTTGGATCTAAATCTGGGTTTGATTCAATCGAAGAATGTTTTGATGATTATGCAAAACATATTTACGCAATCGAGAGTGGATTATCAGCTGATCCGTCTATGATTTGGAGAATTCCAAATGGTAGGCGAGTGGCAATTTTAAGTAATAGTGATGCTCATAGTGTAGAAAAGATAGGTCGCGAAGCCAATGTTTTTGATACAAAATTAGATTATTATTCTATTCTTAAAGCCATAAAAGAAAAAAATCCAAAAGAATTTTTAAATACCATAGAATTTTATCCACAAGAGGGAAAATATTATAATGATGGCGATCGGCTTTGTAATATTTCATTAAATCCAAAAGAATCTTTTGAATATAGAGAGCTTTGTCCTGTTTGTGGTAAACGTTTAGTTATCGGAGTTTTAAATCGGGTCCAAAAATTAGCAGATCAAGACGAGGGTTTTGTACCAGAAAACGCAATTCCATTTAAAAACATCGTGCCTTTAAAAGAGATTATTGGCGAAGCTTTTGGTGTGGGAGTCGTTTCAAAAAAAGTAAAAGCTGAATATGAAAAAATAATTGAGCATTTTTCTGAATTCGATGTTTTATTAGAAACACCGATTGAAGAATTAAAAAAAATAGCCGATTCTCAAGTTGTGGAAGGGATTTATCGTTCTAGAATAGGGAAGGTAAACATTCAGCCTGGTTTTGACGGAGTGTTTGGGAAGGTTAAAATTTTCTCTGAAATTGAAAAACAAAATGCTATTAAGCAGCGCAAACTACTCTAACAATATAAGACATTAAAAACAAGATTAGAGATCGAGATTATTTAAGGTATTTTGCCTTAGCAATATTGTGTTCGGTTAGATTTTTACTAAAAACCGTAGCGCCGTCTGGCTTAGAAAGATAATACCAATAATTTGTTTCTGTTGGATAAATGGCCGCAATAATACTATCTATCCCCGGGCTACTAATTGGGCCAAAGGGTAAGCCATTGTATTTATAGGTATTATAAGGAGAGTCAATTTCGGTATATTTTTTATAAACTTTTTCAGCGCTTTGCATTTGTAGGGCGTAAAGAACAGTAGCATCGGCCTGCAAGGGCTGTCCTATCTCTAATCGGTTCCAGAGTATCCCAGAAACGATTTTTTTGTCCTCTAATGTTTTGACTTCTTTTTCAATAATAGAAGCCATAGTTATTATTTCGTAAATACTTTTATTTTGAGAAACAATATCGGCTCTCATTTTATCTGTGAGCTTATTATCAAAATTAATCAAAGCTTTATAGATAATATTTTCTATTTTTTCTCCGGTTTTTACGTAATAAGTGTCTGGAAAAATATATCCCTCTAAGCTGGCATTATTAGGCTTATCTTTTAAAAAGATAAATTTATCAGCATAAGAAGCAGAAAAAGTTTCAGAAGGTGGATTAATTTTTGCTGGCGTGCCAGCAATTGAATAGAAATAATTTTTTGATCCAAACCCTTGGTTTTGTAGATATTGGCTTATTTCTGTTAAATCCCAACCTTCAATAATGGTTAATTTTATTTCTTGAGTTTTTCCATTAGTTAAAATTTCAGCAATTTGTTTGCCAGTCATTTTTGAGTCAATTAAATATTGCCCAATTTTTAGATCTTTATAATTATTAGTTATAAAAAGATAAGCCAAAAAAGGGTATGGATCAGTTAGTATCTTTTCCTCATTTAATCTAAAAGCAATGCTTTTGGCATTTTCACCCGGGTTAACAATAAAGGTTTTTTCTACCTTAATCCCTGGTTGAGAATTATAAATTCCATCATAAAAATAATAACCAGTAGAAATGGCCATCAATAGAAATAGTATTAAAATGATGTTTTTAAGTAATTTAGTCATTTCGTTTATTCTAAAGAAAAAAAGGCATTTGGTCAATTTTTTCTCTGAAATTTATTTTAACGAAAATATCGTACTTTAATCTTATATGGTTGACAAATTTAGATATTGAGATAGAATTAATGCGTAAAAAGAATATGCCTCAAATAAATCTCAAAAAATTATATATAACGAAAAACTGGAACAAAGCAATCATTTTGTTTGTTTTGTGCTTCGTGTTTAATATTTTATAGAGGGTGGTTATAATAATCTAAACTAAATTTTTTAAACCCCCTCTACCAAGAGGGGGTTTTGCCTAAATGAATAAAAATAATATACAGCTATGAGCAATATATACTATCTTACAAAAAATAAATTAAAGGAAATAGAAAAAGAATACCAAGTAATTAAAACTGCTTTACAAGAGGAGGCTGCCGAGGGCATTCCGAGTTTTTTAGAGGGGGGAGATCCTAACCCAGATTTTTATTTATTTGAGGCAAATTTTGAAGATCTTAATTCTCGAGCAGAGGAATTGGAAAATATTTTAAAAAATTATAAGATAATACAAAGCCCTGTAAAGCAAGACAGAGATAAAGTTCAGCTTGGGGCCCAGGTTGTTTGTAAAAACGGAGAAACCGAAGAAACAGAATATAAAATTGTTGGAACAATTGAAGCTAATCCTTTTGAGGGCAAAATAAGCAATGAATCTCCAGTGGGCATGGCTTTAATTGGTAAAAAAGTGGGAGACATAATTAATATTCCGGAGATTAGAAAAGAATATAAGATATTAAAAATACAATACGGAGAGATATGAAAAAATGGTTTAAAATAACACTTTTTATTATTGGTTTTATTTTAATAGTTTCTTTTATTTGGTTTGATTTATTTTTTTGGCAAAAAAATAATAATTTTTTTGAAACAAATCTAAAAGAAGCTTCAAAAGAAAATGATTTAATAATTATTTTTAATTCAGGTGGTTTTGGTTTTGTGAATCCAGAACGAGCTTGGGATTTTAAACCATTAATAGAAGGGATTAAAAAAGGAGCAGAAGATCTAGGATATAAAGTAGCGGTTGTTCCTTATTATAGAACAGAGGATAGTCTTTTAGGAAAAGCGGCTTATCTTAAAGAAGCTATGTTTAATTTTTCTAAAGAATCAAAATATTTAGCAAATCAACTTACGGAGTTTTCTTTATTTAACCAAGATAAGAAAATCATTATCGCTGGTCTTTCTAATGGGGCTGCCTTTACAGAAGCTACAATAAAAAAAATAAATTGTTGTGAGAATAATATTTTTGCAGTTGAATTTGGTTCTCCTTTTTGGACTGAGAAAAAAAATCAGGCAAATATCTTATATTTAAACAATAATGGCAAGGACACTCTTTCGGAGGGTAATATTCCTGCCCTGATTTGGTCTTTAATAAAAGCACCTTTTGTGATGAGTTACGCCAGAATAGCAGGAAATCCAATCTCTTTTCCAGAGGCAATGAATGTCCCAGGACATCAATACGAATGGCAACAAGTTAGCCCACAAATTTTAACTTTTCTCTCAAACAATATTAAAGCCAAGCAATAATAATTTAAATATCAAAATTCTAATTTCCGATACTAAATCAACTTCAAAGCCCAAATGCTAAATTTGGATTTTAGGCATTTAGATTTAATTAGATGAGATATTTGTAATTTGTCATTTAATAGGCCTCTTGTTATAATGTTTTTAACATAAAAAAAGAAACATTATGGTATTTTGGAAAAGAAACATCTTTTTAATTTTAATTTCTCTGCTTATAGGAGCAGCTATTTTTATTTGGTTTGGAAGAGTGATTGGATGGGATCATGTCTGGCAAGCTTTCGAGGTTTTTAAAGGTTGGCAGGGAATAGTAATTCTTGCACTTACTTTTTTAATTGCGATTATTGGTAATTGGCGCTGGTACCAAATTTTAAAAGATAAACAAGTGGACATTTCTTTCCGTAAAATTTTTGATTCTTATTTAGGAGGATATGCAATGATGTATTTGTTCCCAATTATTTTTTTGTCAGGAGAAATATTTAGAATTTTTTCTTTAGTCAAAGAAGAAAAAATTCAAATCTCAAAAGCAGCATCATCCGTAATCATAGAAAGAATTTTAGAGTGGACCATTAATATTTTCGTAATTTTATTTGGTTTATTTTTCTTATTTTCTCGTCTTAATCTTCCAATCCAGGTTTTATATATTTTTGGAACAGCCCTGGTTTTCTTCATCGGCCTAATAGGGTTTTTCTATTTTAAAGCTTTGAGGCAAAAAAGTATTGTTTCT
>JAXDCF010000002.1:0-4844 GCA_034678205.1 Patescibacteria group bacterium | reverse complement strand
GGTAAAAGACTTCCTTGCTGAATTTGAAGAGTATCTAAAGCCACGAAAAGTGGGGCCTTGGATTTCATTTGAAGCGCACGATCCAGCGTGGACACGCGCAGAACTTCGTTCTATGCGTAAACAAGGGGTTGACAACAGTTGCTCGATAATCTAAAATATCTAAAGAAAGTTAAAATATTTTCACTTTTTTCGTAGAAAATCTAAACTTTTAGTGTAAACATATATGAAGCCAAAAATGATTACAAGAGTTACCGCAACAGAATTTGAAACCGATGATGGAGTTATCTACCAGATTCCATTTGAATTGGACGAAATTCCTATCATTGAGGAATTTCAAAAAATCTATGATGAATGGTTTAGATTGTTTCAACAGAAAGGATTAGTTTGATTTATGTCGATTGAGCCTAATAATATTTATCATGGTGACTGTTTGGAGTTAATGAAACAAATTCCTGATAAATCAGTGGATTGCATTATTTGCGACCTGCCATTCGGAGTAACCGCTTGCGAATGGGATAAGATAATTGATTTCAAGATTCTATGGGGTGAGTATAATAGAATTACAAAGTGCGGCGGCGCAATTTGCTTATTTGGAACCGAGCCTTTTTCTACAATGCTTCGAGCCTCCAACATAAACAACTATAAGTATGATTGGATTTGGGATAAGCATATTCCAAGGGGAATGCATATTGCCAAATATCGCCCAATGCAGAAGCATGAAAATATTTCAATTTTTACACCAAATGGGGAAACTCCAAATTATTACCCAATAATGACCTTGAGAGACAAACCCGTTAAGGTTAAAAATTATAGTAAATCTCAAACCTTTCCATCTCCAGAGAATAATAAAAACACCGACGAAAGACCAGTTAAAATTTATACTCACAAGGGGCCAGATAGTATAATCGTTGGTTGCTGGGAAGCTAATAAAGGAAAATTACATCCAACCCAAAAGCCGGTTTCTGTTTGTGAGTATTTAATTAAAACATATACTAGGGAAGAGGAGGTTGTTTTTGATAGCTGTGTTGGGGCAGGATCGACTTTAATCGCTGCTAAAAATCTAAATAGAAAATTTATTGGCATCGAAAAAGAAGAAAAATATTTTAATATCGCCAAAGAAAGGTTAGAAAAGAATGGATAAAAAGATTCTATCAATTAGTGACGCGGCTTCCATTCTTGGCGTTTCCGATGAAACTCTTAGAAATTGGGAACGAGAAGGTAAATTAACGCCATTTCATACAGAAGGCGGTCATAGACGCTATTATAGAGCCGATATTGAGAAGTTAGCAGGGATCTATGTAGAACCCGTTAAAGAGTCTGATGGTAAGCGTGTAGGCATCTATTGTCGCGTTAGCTCGCATGAACAGAAGACCAAGGGAGATTTAGAAAGACAAGTAGGCAGAATGACTACCGAAGCATTGAAACGCGGTTATTCTATTGTTGATGTTTTCGATGAAGTTGGTTCGGGGATGAATGATAATCGTAAGAAATTACAGAAACTTTTTGAATTGGTTGAGAAGAAAGAAATTGACGTTGTTTTAATTGAACATAAGGATAGATTATCGAGATTTTGTTTTAATTATCTTTTGTCGTATTTTAATTCTTATGGAGTTAGAATCGAAAAAGTTGAAGAAGTAATGAGCAAAAGTTTCGAGAATGAACTTGTAGAAGATATTTTGTCTTTAATGGCATCATTTAGTGCGAAAATTTACGGAAGGCGTTCGAGCTAAAATAGAAAGAAAAAAGAGAAGGAATTATCAGAATGAATACACCATTAATTAAGTGGACTGGCTCAAAACGCCCAATCGCCCCAAAAATCACATCATATTTTCCAAAGGAAATCGAAACTTATTATGAACCATTTGTAGGTGGAGGCTCGGTGTTTTTCCGACTATTGAAAGATAACGCAAATGTTAAAAAGTTTAAGCTCTCAGACAAAAACGATAGCTTAATAAATATTCTAACAACGGTTAAAGATAAACCCCAAGAACTAATACTTTCATATAACGATAAATGGGAAAAGTTACAAAAAGACCCGAATTTCTTTTATACAGAAAGGGAGATTTATAATAAAACTAAAGACCCGCTTATTTTCTATTTTTTAACTAGAACCTGTTATAATGGAACTATTAGATATAATGGAAAGGGCGAATTTAATACGTCGCATCATTTTGGAAGAACGGGAATGCTACCTAAAAAGGTTGAAGAAGTCATATCGTATTACTCAGAATTAATGAGAGGAAGGGATATTGATTTTACTTGCAGTTCGTTTGAAAATATTTCTCCAATTAATAATAAAGATGTTGTTTATTTAGACCCGCCATATACAAATACCAAAGCACTATATTTCGGCAATATATCCTTTGACGGTCTTTTGTCTTGGATAGATAAACTTCCTTGTTCATGGTTTATGAATATCAATGGTGTCAATTCTACAGACAATGAAGAGGTAATAAATATCGAATATACGGGTAGGGAAATCCTATCATCAGGAAATTCTCCTTTCAGTAGAATGAAAGGTAAAAGCATTGATGTAGGTGAATATTTTTATTATAAATTAGTATGATTCTCCGCGCCTATAAAGTCCAACTAGATGTAAATAACAAGCAACAAACCTTGTTATTGCAACACGTTGGCTGCGCGAGATTTGCATACAACTGGGCTTTAGCGAAGAAAAAAGAAGCCTTTGAGAAAAAAGAGAAAATCCCAAACGCGATAGAATTACACAGGGAGTTAAATAAATTAAAACAAACAGAGTTTAGCTGGATGTATAATTCAAGCAAAGTTGCCCCGCAATCAGCTTTAATAAATTGTGACATTGCCTTTAAGAACTTTTTCGCCCGCTGTAAGAAAAAAACTAAAGATAAAAAGGGATTTCCAAAATTTAAGTCAAAGAAAAACGAGAAGCAATCATTCAAACTGGATGGCTCAATTTACATTTCGGACAAAAATCATATCAAACTGCCTAGAATCGGCGAAGTGAAATTAAAAGAATCGGGTTATATTCCGTTAGACGCTGAGATTAAATCGGTGACAGTCAGTAGCAAAGCGGGCAAATGGTTTGTCTCCTGCTTGATTGAAGCTGTGGGAAAAGTTGCGCCCGTTCCCACAAATGAAGTTGTCGGCGTCGATTTGGGAATTAAAACTTTAGCAACGTGCTCGGATGGAACAATTTATGAAAACCATAAAGCTCTCCGTAAGAATTTAAAGAAACTAAAACGTAAACAAAGACAATTATCGAAAAAGAAGAAAGGATCTCAAAACAGAGCAAAAGCAAAAAAGAAATTAGCAAAACTACACTATAAAATTTCCAATATCAGAAAAGACGCCTTGCATAAGGCGACCACCAAAATCGTAAACGATAATCAAGTTATTGTTTTGGAGGATTTATCCGTTTCTGGTATGATGAAAAATCACAAATTAGCTCAATCTATCGGAGATGCGTCTTTTTACGCTTTTCGTCAAATGATTGACTATAAGGCGAAATGGAACGGTCGGACAGTTATTATCGCAAATCGTTTCTATCCTAGTTCAAAACTAGACCATAAATCAGGAAAAGTAAATAATTCCTTGACTTTGGCGGATAGAACGATTATACATGACGATAATACAACTACAGACCGCGATCTAAACGCGTCCATTAACCTGAAAAACTATTACCTAAACGATATGAATAACAAAAATACCGCAAGTTCTGCGGAAATTAAAGTCTGTGGAGAGGGAAGTTCTGTGAATGGTGCAAGCCAATCATATAGTCCCTTGATGAAGCAGAAATCTAACAAAAAGTCAAAATGAGCAATCATTTAGATTTTTGTAAGTTTGGAAGAACGGAAGCATCAAGTCTTCAACAGTTTCAAGAACACCTACGGGAAAGTTTTTCATTTCAATTTTAGTTGAGGAAAACGTTGATCTACCTAAACTTCCAGAAAAAGATGAAAATAAATGTGTTGGAATCGACTTAGGCTTAAAAGACTTCGCAATCCTGTCTGACGGAACGAAGATCAAAAATCCGAAACATCTTAAAAGTAATCTTAAAAGATTGGCGAAAGCTCAACGTAAGTTAGCTAAAAAGAAGAAGTTGTCAAAGAATCGAGAAAAACAAAAAAGAAAAGTAGCAAAAATCCATGAAAAAGTAGCAAATTGTAGGAAAGATTTTCTTCATAAAGTAACTCATAACATAGCCAAAAACCAAAGCTATACAAGTGTTGCTATCGAAGATTTAAACGTGAGTGGAATGTTAAAGAATCAGAAATTATCTAGGTCAATTTCAGATGTAGGGTGGGGAACTTTCAAACAGTTTCTCTCTTACAAATGTAATTGGTATGGAAAAAATCTGATTGAAATCGGAAGGTTTGAACCAAGTTCAAGGCTTTGTGATTGTGGATATTACAATCATGAGTTGACTTTGAAAGATCGAGTCTGGACTTGTCCGATTTGTAAGAAAACACACGATAGGGATGTTCTCGCGGCGAACAACATTAAGAAGTTTGCTTTTAGAGAACAAAATACATATAAAGGAGAATTTGTACCGTCGGAACGACGGGATTTTAAGCCTGTGGAGAAAAACATTGGTTTTTCTGTGAAGCAGGAAGCCACAGCCCTTTAGGGCGTGGTAGTTCACTGACGAAGCTTTTGTTAAAATTTGTAAGAAACACGTCAAACAAATTAAAAAATTAAAAGAATAACAACTTTGGAGATTTTCTTTGTAAGATAGTTAGCGTAAGATAATTTCAGTCCTTTTTAAGCTCGCATGGTGGAATTGGTAGACACAAAAGACTTAAAATCTTTTGCCTGTAATGGGCGTGCTCAGTTCAAATCTGGCTGCGAGTACCACTTTCAAAAAG
>JAXDCF010000001.1:0-2785 GCA_034678205.1 Patescibacteria group bacterium | reverse complement strand
TTTTTTTCTTTTCTTTATGGTTTTTAACCAAAGGTAAAGGAATGGGATTTGGAGATGTAAAGCTGGCATTTTTTTTAGGATTATTGTTAGGATTTCCTAGTGCGGTCTTTGGGATATTCCTATCTTTTATTTTGGGTGCTATAATAGGTTTAGGATTAGTTATTTTTAAAAAAAGAAAATTAAAATCAGCTGTTCCTTTCGGGCCATTTTTAGTGATTGGTTGTTTAATTGTAATATTTTATGGAACCGAATTGGCAAATTGGTATTTTTCTTTAAGTTTACCAAGATAAAATGGAAAAAATATTTAAAAAAAATAAAAGGTTTGGGATGTTTAATAGTCCTACAAAACGAATGCCATTTAATAGGGGAATAACTTTAATAGAGGTTTTAACTGTTGTTTCGGTTATGGTGATTTTATCGGCTATTACTTTTGGAAATTATAAAGGCGGAAACGATTCTTTGGCCTTGGATAGGGCGGCTCAAAAATTAGCTCAAGATTTTAGAAGGGTAAATGAAAAAGCTGCTTCTGGTTTTGATTCAGGAACATATTTTTCCTACGGAATCTATTTTAATACAAGTACAAACCAGGAACAATATCTTATTTACGGAAATAAAAGTAATGATGGCGGAGATAAAGGCTATGATCCAAACAACCCCGATCCATCTAAAAGAGACGTGTCTATCGAAACCGTAGTCATAGAAAAAGGAATAAAAATTTGCAGTATTAAAGAAATCGATCTAAGCGTTACCCCGAACACAGAGACAACCGTTGGCTCAAGAAGTGTCTGTTTTGTACCTCCTAGACCGACGGTATTTATGGACGAAAATGGAAGCGAATTAGAGGTTTCGATTGTTTTAGCCCCAGAGGCAGAAACTAACTGTGCTGCGCCAGCTAAAAGTAAAACAATTAAAGTGAATAGTATAGGAAGAGTAGATGTGATTAATTGAACACAGAACAGGGGGATAAAATTTTTAATTTTCAATTTCTAATTTTCAAACAATTTTCAATTTATTAATTATGAAATATGACCTTGAAGCTAGGACTAAAAAATTCAGCAAAGAAATCATAGTTTTTTAATAAAAATCAAAAAACATAAAATTAATGAAAACATAATACTACAACTTGTTCGTTCGGCGACCAGTGTGGGAGCAAATTATTGTGAGGCTAATGGCGCAAGTTCTAAAAAAGATTTCAAGAACAAAATTCATATTTGTCGTAAGGAAATTCAAGAAACGGGATATTGGCTCGAAATGTTGTCTGAATCTAATCCCGAAGAAAAAGAAAAACTTATAAAATTCTGGAAAGAAGCTCACGAGCTAACACTTATTTTTAATAAAATAGCAGCTAGTTTGAAAAATTAAAACATTAGAAATTGTTTAAAAATTAAAACATTAGAAATTAGAAATTATTTATATTTATCAATCAATGTTTAGAAAAATAGACAACAAAACAAAAGATCATTCGGCAACAGCTCCTAGTTATGGGTTTACGCTGATTGAAACTTTGGTTGCAATTATGATGGTATCCATTGCTTTTTTGGGAATCTATTCTGCCACTGCCAAATATGCCCAACAAACCAAACAAATTAAAGATATTTATGTGGCTTCTCTTTTGGGGCAAGAGGGAATAGAAATTGTTAGAAATATTAGAGATGGAAATTGGACGTTAGGTACTGGTAATTGGGATGATGGACTAACTTCTTGTTCTGGATGTAGCGGACAAACTAATGGATGTATGGCGCAATATGACGATACCTCTCTAAGCGCCTATGATTCTACTAAATATTTATATATTGACGATGGTAATAGTTTTTATAAATATATTGCTTCTCCTTCTGGTTCGGATGTTAAAACTAATTATCGCAGACAAATTTGTATTGATTCCGGATCAGATGTTTTGCATGTGACTGTAAATGTTTTTTGGACTGGAGGACGTCAAACAACTATTAAAGAAGATTTATATAATTGGAAGTGGTAAATATGAAAAATATTTTTAAAAATATAAAAAAATATAAGCCATTTAACCGGGCCTGCCCCGTGAAACTAAGCCCATTTAACGGGGGGTTGACTATGGTAGAGCTTTTGGTTACTTTGGCAATTTTTGCAGTTTTATCAGTTTCAATTATTAATTTATTTACCAATTCTATTAATGCCCAATCTGCTATTTTACAAAACCAGCAATTATTAAATGATTCTGGATATGCAGTTGAATATATGCACAAGGCAATTAGAATGGCTTATAGAGACGATGGAACCTTATCCGGTAGCAAGGCCGGTGATTGTACTGCCACGGCTAATAACAATTATAATGTTGTGGGGGGTGATTCTATTTATTTTCTTGGCTATGATAATATTTTGGGACAATACAAGTGTCTAAAATTTTATTTAGATTCTACAACTCATAGGATAATGATGCAGCAGTCCAGTGATTTTACTTATGGTAATGCTGATTTAGCCACAGCCATAGAACTCACCTCTTCCCAATCAAAAGTAAATGATTTAAATTTTAGTGTTACAGGAGATAATGTTGGGGAAGTGATTGGCACAACTCAGCCAAAAGTAACTATTATGTTAGATATGGAGTCAAACAATAAAAGAGTTAGTCCTATTCCAAAAATAGTAATTCAAACCACGGCCTCACAGAGAAACTTAAATACTCCATATACTCCTTAAAAAATATATTTATGTTTAAAACAAAAAATAAAAAAAATCAAAGAGGAGTTTCCTTATTTCTTATTACCATTATGATTTCTGTTTTGGTGGCTTTTTCTTTGAATGTTGCCAC